>JAZODS010000068.1:0-35161 GCA_045597165.1 Lachnospiraceae bacterium
AAAGTCATCCTACTCCTCATCCTCCGAAAGGGCCTGCATCTGAAGCTGTGCCGTTACAAGGCCGTAGTAAATGCCCTGCTTCTCCATCAGCTCGTTGTGCGTTCCGACCTCAGCGATGTGATGGCCGTCGATGACCACGAGTCGGTCGGCATCCTTCAGCGTAGAGAGACGGTGTGCGATTGCAAAGGTCGTACAATTCGCCGTCAGACGCTCCAGTGCCTTCTGAATCAAATACTCGCTTTCGGTATCCAGCGCGGAGGTTGCCTCGTCGAGGATCAACAGCTTCGGCTTGTTCAAAATCGCACGTGCGATTGCAAGACGCTGACGCTCTCCACCGGAGAGATTATAGCCATGCTCACCTACGTATGTATTGTATCCGTCCGGAGTCTTTACGATGAAGTCGTGTGCATTTGCCATCTTTGCCGCACGAATGACCTCTTCCTCGGTTGCATCCGGTTTTGCGAAGCGCAGATTGTTGAAGATCGTTCCCGCGAAGAGGAAGTTCTCCTGCAGTACTACACCGATCTGCGAATGGTAGTTCTCAATCTGCAGATCGTTGATGTTCACGCCGTCGATCAAAATCTCGCCGTCGTCCACCTCGTACAGACGCATGATCAGGTTGATCATCGTAGACTTGCCGGTTCCGGAAGCACCGACGAGACCGATCATCTCGCCCGGCTTAACCTTCAAATCAATCTTCTCCAGTACCGGTTCATACGAACGGTAACCGAAGGAGACGTTACGAAACTCTACCGCACCCTCGATGTCCAGGCTGATTGCCTGCTCGGAATCGTGAATCTGCGGTTCCTCGTCGAGAATGTCGTAGATACGCTCCAAGCTCGTAACCAGCTGTGTAATCTGACGCGGCAGGAACGTCATCCAGCTAAGCGGTCCGTAAAGCACACCCGCATAACTGATGAACTGCGTAATCTCACCGATACTCATCGCACCGAAGATAACGCTACGACCCGCAAAGAACGTAACCGCATACACGCCCATACCCATAATGAAGTTTACCATCGGGAAGAGCGTTGCCCAGAAGATCTCGTTTCTTCTCTGAATCGTCGCGAATTCCTTCGTCAGCTTCTGAAAATGCTTCGCCTCCTGCTCCTCGGTACCGAAGGATTTTACCACTCGCATACCGGAGAGTACGTCCTGCAGATTGGCATTTGTCTTATCGCTCTTGTGCCACTGCATATGAAAGCGTCGCCAAATGTTCTTACGAAACGCCATGGAGATACCGAGCGCAATCGGCATGAAGATTACCGAAAGAATCGTCAGCTTCCAGTCCATCGTCAGCATGATTGCAACCGTAGCAATCATCGTTACGATACAGGAGAACATTCCGGCAAAGGCGTCCTCCATGAAGCGACGTATCTGGCGCGTGTCACCGGTGATACGGTTCATCAGCGCACCGGGCTTTCTATCCTGGATAAAGGACAATGACAGCATCTGCACCTTGTGGTACATCATCTGGCGCAAGTCCTTGCTGATGCGCGTACCCATCGAGGTACACAACCAATATCTCCGAATCATGATTGCAATATTCAAAAGAGTAATCACAATCATCGTCAAAGCATACAGACCGATTACCTTAAAGCCACCGATGCCCTTATCGAGATAATCGTCGATAAAGATCTGCTGTACCTTCGGTGTCAAAAGGCTGAAGCCCGATGCCGCAAGCATACACAGAGCAATCAGTACAAGCTGTCCCTTATACTGTCCGCTCATTCGTATGAATTTCCACAGTACAGACGGCTTGTTGGAGCATTTGGGACACTCTCTCGTGCCGCGAAGAGCCCTTCCGCATACCGGGCAGGTCTTCTCATACTCACGGCTCACCACCTGTCTTTGTATACCGTCTCTCAGTAGCGTTGCACCCTTTGCGACAAATGCCACTCGGGATACATGCTTCATCGAGAATCTGGCAAGGATTCGTTCCTCGCCGTCCTCTTTCATAGTCGCTATCAGAATTCCGTTGTTGACCATCGGCTCGCATTTGAGCTCGGAAAATGCCTGCAACGAATATTCTTCCGCAACCGTTGTTCCGTCAAGGAGCAGCAAGCGCTCGGTCGTTACAACGATGTAACTGTCGCGCTGATATCCACCGTCGGCACTGATGTCGTAGGGCGAGCAATAGCGAATCTCTTCGTGCTCCCTTAAGGCCAGCGCCTCCTGCTGCAGCCTCGTTAATGCAAAATTCAAATTCATTGATAGCCTCTTTCTGCGCGGCCAACCGCGCAATCAAAACCGCCTTCCGCAGAACCCTCTTACAGGAACAAATCCAGCTTCTTAAGTTCTCCTGCCGAAAGCTTCGTATAATCCGGAATCTCAAATCGATTTCCGTCCAGGTCCGTAATCAACAGACGCACGTCCGTGAGATTGATTACCGAGCTGGAATTCATATAGATTACAAACTTGCAAGGACCCTGGTTCGTCTCTACGTCAAAGTAAGCATGACCGTATTCGTCCTTGATGTCGTGAATCTTAGTGATAATCGGTGTAAAATAACGCAGATTCATCTGCTCTACGAGCATCTCTCTTGTCTCTTCCGTCACGTCCTTGTTCAGGTCGAGAATCATTCCGATCTCCTTAGACTTCTCATCCGGCATACGGATGGAAATATAGTGATCCGGATCGGTGAATGGAAAGCTGCGCACAACGCGGACACGGCTATAGTGCTCACCGTCTACATCCAAGGATACAAAGCCGCCCTTCGTCTTTGCAAATGTGGCATTGTCCTTGTTGAGGTAACGGAGTCTCAGCATCTCTTCCGTCTCGGCTTCCATCTGCTCCAGATTAAATTCCTCATCTGCTGTTTCAAAATTCTTAATACCCATAACAGCCGTCCTTTCTACTCCAAACCCTTGAGCGCAAGCGCCTTTGTCTGAAGCTCTTTAAGCTTATAATATACGCCCTTCAAAGCGACCAGTTCTTCGTGTGTTCCTTCCTCTACAACCTTTCCGTCGTCGATAACGACCAATCTGGTTGCATCGCGAAGTGTCGACAGACGATGTGCAATCGAGATGGTCGTTCTGCCCTTAATCAAAAGGTTGATCGAGCGCTGAATTGCCTGCTCCGTCTCTGTGTCGACCGCCGCCGTCGCCTCGTCGAGAATCAAAATCTTCGGATTCGCGAGAATCGCTCTTGCAATCGAAATTCTCTGACGCTCTCCACCGGAAAGCGTTCTTCCCGAGGAGCCGATCATCGTATCGTAGCCATCCGGCATCTTGCAAATGAAGTCATGCGCACTTGCCAGCACTGCCGCACGAATAATCTCCTCGCGAGTTGCGTCCTTCTTTGCATACGCAATGTTCTCCGCTACCGTTCCCATGAACACATACGTTTCCTGAGATACCATCGCCACATTGCCTCGCAGCGTCTCAAAGGACAAATCCTTCAGGTTCACACCATCCAGATAAATATCTCCCTCACCGGGATCGTATAATCTCGAAATCATATTGACAATCGTCGTCTTACCGGCTCCGGAACGTCCGACGATACCGAGCATTTGCCCGCCCTCTACCTTGAGGCTGACATTCTTCAGCACCGGCTTATGCTTCTCGTAGCCGAAGGTAACGTTCTTCATCTCTACCGTTCCGTGGATCTCGGGAAGCTTAATGGCATCTTCCTTCTCCGTAATCTCCGGCACCGCATCGATAATCTCGAACATACGCTGTGCACAGTTCATACAGTTCGTAAACCAACGGAAGAAATGGGACATGAAGTCCATCGGTCCATTGAGCTGAGAAACGTAACCGGTAAAGGTAATCAACACACCGAGCGAAATGGTCTTATACTTCAGCACTAGCAAAGCACCGACGATGTACACAAGCAGCAACGCAAAATTCTCCGCCGCCGTATACATGCCCCAGAAGCGGTTGTCATACGTCACAACGTCCATATCCGCTCTACGCACACGCTCGTTGCTCTTATCGAAACGCTCCACCTCACTGCTCTCCTGGCCAAATGCTTTTACCACTCGAGCTCCCGTCAGGTTGTCATGCACCTTGGAATTGAGGCTTCGGTTTGCACGATGCTGCTTACCGTAACGGTGCCACAGGCGCGGCAGCATAATCCAGCTAACCAAAAAGGTAATCGGCATAAACACAAGCGCCGCAACCGCGAGAATCGGATTCAACCGAAACATAATAACCGCAGTCGTAATAATCGTAAACACGTTAATGATGAAGTACGGCAAACCGTCGATAAAGAAGCCCATAACCTCATCCGCGTCGTACATAACTCGCGTCATCAACGAACCGGTCTGCTTGCTCGTAAAGAAGCCGATCGACAGCTTACCCATAGAGGTAAATACGTCCGTCTTCAGCTCTCGCACGAGCTCCGGAACGATCTTTGCCGCCATCACACCCTGCAAGATACCGATTCCCTGAAGCGTCAGCTTCGTCAGTACCATCGTGAGCACGACAAGCAACAGCGCCGTCACATACGCACCCGCCGGCAAGTTCAAAAACTCTACGAAGGAGTCGCTCCTTTTAAGCACTCTATCGTACAAAATCTTACCGTTCAAATACGGCCACACAAGATTCAAGCATGCCGTCGCCATGTAGCAAAGAAACATCACGAAGATCTTCCAGCCATGCGGCTTCAGATAACCGAGTGTACGGAAGAAAATCGACTTCTGGTCCATACACTTCGGACAAATCTTTCGCTCCGCATTCGGGTACATCGTACCGCAATTCGGGCAATACGCCTCAGCGGACTTGTCCTTCAAAAGCTCTTCATCAATTTCCTCGTCCTCGGAAATCGCCCTTGCAACCTTCTCTGCGCGGGTCATATTTCCCATGCATTTGTTCGAAAATGCCGCTACCGTCTCAGCCAAGCCGTCCGCCTTTTCATCCTCGGGATCCTTGTGGATCAGCACGAGGAAACCGCCGGCAACCGTTCGCTCCACCTGTAGCTTCTTCATGTCCTTAATGGAATAGGTCTCTACGGTCCATTCTCTCTTCGTGCCGCCGGCCATTCGATGAAGGCTCTCAACACCCTTGAAAAAATGTACCTCACCGGGAACCGCCTCCGACACTGCCGAATACAGGTGTTCCTTTGTCAGAAGCACATAGCCCTGAGTGAACTCACAGTTCGCGTTCATGTCCGTCTTGGAAATCAGAAGAATATCGGAGATATTCACTCCCTGCTCTACAAGCAGCTGCTCCAGCTCTACGGGAAGCTTCCCGAGCTGCACTGCCTTGGCAGAAGCATCTTTCTTTTTCTTCATAATCAGTTCCTCCAAATCATCCGCACACTAACCTGCATATGCAGCATTAGGTGCAAAAAGCACAGAACCCCAATGGAATCCTGTGCATTATGTCATAAAACAATATGTAACTCGTAACGCCCTGTCACGCAAAGCCCCTCAATGGTTCTTCACGTATCGGCAATGCTATCTTCGTCGCGGCAACTATAAGCTTGGTTACCGCTATCAGCTTCGTTGCATCTTCGGTGCATCTGCAATGTCTCTCGGGCATTGTTCTCAGACTGTCTTGTTACATAATTCACAGTTTTATTCGTTCTTTATGTCATTGTTCCTGAGCTTGCCTCTGCACGCACCACGGTATCCGAATGAAAAGCATCTACTTAAGTACTCCTTGACTCTACGAAACGAGAGTCTCAAAGAACATCTTAAAGATACTTCTTCATCAGGTCCCCAAAATCAAACGTAGCGAAATAGTCCTTCATAGTCTCTGCACGTCTGATCATGCGAACACTGCCGTCCTCCGCAAGAAGCAACTCTGCGGACTTCAGCTTACCGTTGTAGTTGTATCCCATAGCAAAGCCATGAGCACCGGTGTCATGAATCACCAAATAATCACCGGGAACAATCTCAGGGAGTTCACGATCAATCGCAAACTTATCGTTGTTCTCACAAAGAGAACCTACCACGTCGTACACGTGGTCCTTCGGTGCGTCTTCCTTGCCCAATACCGTAATGTGATGGTACGCGCCGTACATGGCCGGTCTCATCAAATTCACCGCGCAAGCATCCACGCCGATGTATTCCTTGTAGATGTGCTTCTCATGAATCGCCTTTGTAACAAGCGCTCCGTAAGGGCCCATCATATAGCGTCCGAGCTCAGTGAAGATAGCAACATCGCCCATACCAGCGGGTACGAGAATCTCTTCAAATGCCTTTCGGACACCTTCTCCGACTGCCATAATATCAACCTCTTTGTCCTCCGGACGGTAAGGGATACCGATTCCTCCGGACAGATTGACAAATGCGACATGAGCGCCGGTAGCATCTCTCAACTCTACCGCCAACTCAAACAGCGTACGAGCCAAAGTCGGATAATAATCCTCTGCCGTTGTGTTGCTTACCAAGAAGGAATGAATACCGAAGTCCTTCACACCGAGCGCCATAAGCTGACGATAACCTTCTATCATCTGCTCCTTAGTGCAGCCGTACTTAGCGTCGCCGGGGTTGTCCATGATACCATTCTTCAGCTCGTACACACCACCGGGATTGTATCGCATACACACCGTCTGCGGAACACCACACTCCTCGTTCAAAAACGGAATGTGAGTAATGTCATCCAGGTTGATAAATGCACCGAGCTCCTTCGCTCTGGTAAACTCGCCAAAGGGAGTTTCGTTCGAAGAAAACATAATCTCGCCGTCCGCAAAGCCTACTGCGTCCGACATCTCCAGCTCTGCCATGGAAGAGCAGTCCACACCACAGCCCTCTTCCTTCAGAATCTGAAGCAAATACGGATTGGGAGTCGCCTTTACAGCAAAGAATTCCTTGTAACCTTTGTTCCACGCAAATGCCTTGTTCAGCTTCTTGGCATTCTCGCGAATCGCCTTCTCATCATAAATATGAAAGGGCGTGGGATAGGTCTTTACGATCTCTTCGACCATTTCCTTAGTTACAAACGGCTTCTTCATGTAAGTAGTTCCTCCTTTTTCACCGGTTTTCTTCGAAAAACATAACACATTGTATCACACCATGTATGTGAATTCAATATCGAAAATGCTCTTTTTTTATGCATTATTCCATCATATTTTGCGGTGTTCTTTGTCGTATTTTAACCCACTCTCGCAAAGCCGTTTCTCGCTTGCCGCGCAATGTACAAAGTACTTGCCGCGCAAGCACAAAGTGCTTGCGCTACAACGCTAAATATGGTATAATTTATATGTTGTACATACAAAATCATGTGCGAAATAATATTCGAGGAGAACATCATGGCAGAATACGATGGCAGTCAAATTGTCATATTGGAAGGCCTTGAGGCCGTAAGAAAACGTCCCGGTATGTACATCGGTTCCACTGGTACGAGAGGTCTTCACCATTTGGTGTGGGAGATTCTCGACAACGGCATCGATGAGCATTTGGCGGGTTATTGCAACGAGATAAATATATTGCTTCAAAAGGACGGCGGAATTACGATCACCGACCACGGTCGCGGCGTTCCCGTAGACATTCATCCGACGAAGAAGATTCCTACCGCTCGTGTCGTATACACCGTGCTGCACGCAGGCGGTAAGTTCGGCAACTCCGTCTACAAGGTGTCCGGCGGTCTTCACGGCGTTGGTGCATCTGTTGTAAATGCTCTGTCGAGTCGCATGATTGTCGAGATCAAGCGCGGCGGCTCCATTTACCGCGACGAGTACCAAAAGGGCGGTCATCCCGTGACGAAGCTCGAGGACGGTCTGCTCCCGGTTGTCGGTACCTGCAAGAAGTCCGATACCGGAACGAAGGTTACCTTCTACCCCGATCCGACCATTTTCGAAACGATTGAATTTAAGCCCGAGACGATTTGCAAACGACTGAAGGAGATTGCATACCTCAACCGCGGTCTTACGATTACTTTTACCGATGAGCGAACCGGCGAGACGCAGACCTATTACGAGGAGGAAGGCATTAAGAGCTTCATCTCCTACATCAATCGAGACGCCAACCCGTTGCATCCGGAGCCGATTTATGTGTCCGGTTCCAGAGGTGACATCGAGGTCGAGGTGGCATTTCAGTACATCGATTCGTACACCGAGCAGATCAACGCTTACTGTAACCGTATCAACGTAGTAGACGGCGGTACGCTCGTTACCGGTCTGAAGACAGCGCTGACCCGTATTATGAACTCCTACGCAAGAGAGCTCGGCGTGCTGAAGGACAAGGACGAGAATTTTGACGGAAAGGACATTCGAAACGGTCTCGTGTCCATCGTCTCCATCAAGCACCCGGATCCGCAGTTCGAGGGACAGACGAAGACGAAGCTCGGCAATACGGACGCAAAGGTTGCCGTAGACGACGTCTTCGCTACCGAGGTGACCAGATACTTCGACAAGAACGTCGAGATTCTCAAAAAGATTCTCGACAACTCGTTGCGCTCCTTCCACGCTCGCCAGGCGAGTGATAAGGCACGCACCGCTGTGTTGAAGCAGTTAAATGACGTAGATACCAAGAGTAAGCTCGCAGCCTGCTCCTCGAAAAAGCCGGCCGAGTGCGAGATATACATTGTCGAGGGTGATTCCGCCGGCGGTACCGTTAAGACCGCCAGAAACCGAAAGACGCAGGCGGTTCTTCCGCTTCGCGGTAAGCCGCTCAACGTAGAGAAGGCCACTCTCGAGAAGATTTTGCAGAACAACGAAATCAAGTCGATGATTGCCGCATTTGGCTGCGGTATCGGAGACGAATTCGATATTTCCAAGCTGCGTTACGACAAGATCATCATCCTAACCGATGCGGACGTAGACGGTGCCCACATCAGTACGCTACTGCTTACGTTCTTCTACCGCTTCATGCCCGAGCTGATTATGGCGGGCAAGGTATATCGCGGTCTGCCCCCGCTATACAAGGTAGACTACGAGCGTACCGACGTGAAGAAAAAGAAGAAGGAAAGCATCTATCTGATGAACGACTTCGAACTCGAAAAGTTCCGCAGAGAGCATGGTGCGCACGCTAAGATTCTCGGCGTACAGCGCTACAAAGGTCTCGGCGAGATGGATGCCTCTCAGCTTTGGGATACTACACTCGATCCGGAATCTCGTGTACTCGCACAGGTGTCCATCGCGGATACCGTTGAGGCCGACGAGGTTACGACTCTGCTTATGAGTACAAATGTACCGCCCAGACGAGCATTTATCATGGAAGAGGCGCAGTACGCGACCTTGGACGTATAAAGAAAGGAGGAGCTTATGCAGACAACTAAGGATTCTATCATTCAGTTGGATTTTGCCGAGGAGATGCGCAATTCCTTTCGAGATTATGCCGTAAGTGTCATCATCGCTCGTGCTCTTCCCGATGTCAGAGACGGTTTGAAGCCGGTTCAGCGTCGTATTCTCTACGCCATGAACGAGCTCGGGCTCGATCCGAAGAAGCCTCATAGAAAGAGTGCCCGTATCGTCGGTGATACGATGGGTAAATACCATCCGCACGGCGACTCCTCCATCTACGATGCGCTTGTTCACATGACCGAGGACTATTCTCTCGCCATTCCGCTCGTAGACGGACACGGCAACTTCGGCTCCATCGACGGAGACGGTGCTGCCGCAATGCGATATACCGAGGCACGTCTTTCCGAAGGTGCCATGACGATGCTCGAGCATTTGGACAAAGGACTCGTCACCTTTGTTCCGAACTTCGACGATAGCGAAAAGGAGCCTGCCGTTCTGCCGGCAATGCTTCCGAACCTGCTGATCAACGGCACAACCGGTATTGCCGTAGGTATGGCCACAAACATTCCTCCGCACAACCCGGTCGAGGTCATCGACGGTGCGATTGCCGTCATGCACGACCCGTATGTGAGCACGGACGATTTGATGCAGCTCATTCCCGGACCGGACTTCCCGACCGGCGGCACCATTGTCAACGCAAGCGAACTTCGCAGCCTTTACGACACCGGCGAGGGACGTCTCAGAGTTCGCGCCCGTACCGTAATCGAGCCCGGCGAATATGGCAAGAAGAACATCGTCATCACCGAGATTCCCTACACGGTAGCCGGCAACAAGACACGACTTGTCGAGTCTTTGGTAAATGCGATGAGGGACAAGGTGTTCGAGGAAATCAGCGACGTACGCGACGAATCCTCCAAGGAGGGTATCCGCATTGTCATCGAGGTCAAGAAGGACCGTGACCCGGAAAATCTTCTGAACGGTCTCTATAAAAAGACCGCGATGGAGGACACCTACTCCGCGAATTTCCTTGCCGTAAAGGACAAGCAGCCGGTGCTCTTCAACTTAAAGACACTGCTTCAAGAGTTCATCGATTTCCAGGAGGAGCTCTACACCAAGGAATACAAGTACTTATTGGATAAGGCCGAAAAGCGTCTGGAGATTGTGGGCGGCTTGATTCGTGCCGTAGACGTTATCGACTATATCATCGAGGTGTTGCGCGGTTCCTCATCCATTAAGCAGGCACGCGAATGCCTCATGCACGGAACGATTACCGACATCCGTTTCCGCACCGAGGAAGCGAAGCTTGCCGCATCGAAATTCGACTTTACCGAGCGCCAGGCCGACGCCATCCTTGCTATGCAGCTGCAGAAGCTGATCGGACTTGAAATTCTTAAGCTTCACGAGGAGCAAGAGACTCTTGAAAAGGACATCAAGCGTTTCCAAAAGATTTTGGGCAAGCGCAGTGAGCTTTACAAGGTAATCGAGCAACAGCTTCTTATCTTCCGCGAGCGTTTCGCAAGAGAGCGCAAGACAACCATCGCCGAGCTTTCCGCAAAGGACTACGTTGTCGAAGAAAAGATTGAAGACCTGTGGATTCTCGTGGATCGCTTCGGCTATACAAAGGCCGTGGATTCCGGTGCCTACCAAAAGGCAGCCGCAGAGACGCTCAGCGAGTTCACCCATAAGGTTCGCATACGCTCCAACGACAAGCTGTGCATTTTCACAGCGGAGGGCAACATGCACCAACTGAAGGTGGCCTCCATTCCTCGTTGTCGTGTGAAGGAAAAGGGCACTCTGCTTCAGGTTCTCACTAAGATTGAGCAAGAAGAAGCGCTTCTCCTCATTCCGTACGAGGAGCTGTTCGAATCGCAGCTTCTGTTCGTCACGAAGAGTGGTTTGATCAAGCAAGTATCCGGTGTTGAGTTCGATACCAACCGTTCCGTTATCGGCTCGACCAAGCTCGAGGACGGTGACCGTCTTGTCGGCATTACCGCTCTCGGAGCAGGTGCCGTCCTTTCCAAGCACCAAAAGGTTGTCATCCTTACGGAGAAGGGACTCTCCCTCGGCTTCCCGCTCGAGGAGGTTCCGGAGCTGAAAAAGGCAAGCAAGGGTGTGAAGGCAATCACCTTAGAGAAGAAGGATCAGGTTCTCTACGGAACCGTGTTCGATGCCGCCACAGAAACCTTCACCTTCGACGGCAAAGAGTATCACGCGAAGAAGATTCGCAACCGCAGCCGCGGTGCTAAGGGCCAGAAGGCAACACTGTAAACTAACATAGATAGCCAAGAAAAGACCGAGCCACATAAGTGACTCGGTCTTTTCGAAGCTATATACTAGGTACTGATAAAAAGCTAATTTGAGAGAACCAATATATTCTCCCCTCACACTTGAAGCCTATTTCCAGGCTTACCTCTTTACTCTCTTCGGCTGGTATATGCCGATCTCGGAAGCCGTTCCGTTTGCTCTTTTAGCCGCATTACGACTAATCTGTGCAAGAGCCTTCCACAACTGTTTCATACTGCCACCTCCGTTCGTATATATTCATATCTATCGAGAGGGCACTCGCGCGTCACACCTCTTACGAGGAGCAGCCTCCGGGTCCTCTTAATATTCCTCTTGCCGTGTATCCATCCGCGTAAGTAACATAAGAACCGCCACTGCAAACACGGCATACGCAATTGCCTTTCCGTATTGCGGGGCGAACTCCAGTAGCAAGATACCGACCAGAAACAAAAACGGGTACGTGCCGATGCAGATGGCACGATAACGACGCTTTTCCGCCATCGACAGCGGCTTATGTACATTCTCAATCGGCGCCCAAAGATAGACACAAATTCCATATAGCAGAAATGAAAACATCAAGATCAGCGTCCACTCAGGCTCAGAAATCGCCTTCCAACCTAACACCGCACAACCGAAAACTACAACCATGAGAAAGCTCAAAAAGCACGTGACATAATGCTCGGTATGATATCCCCCGCAGAACACACGGGTACCGACGAACACCAGATAAAACACTGCCATTCCGATGTAATTCCCCGTAACAATCGCAGCTCCAATCACGATCAAAAGATTCACAAGATTCGCAAGCGTAATCTCCATGCCATATTGGCAATATTCCCGCTCTTCCTCTTCAATGGCTTTATGCTGTGACATCTTATCCACCAGCCAAGCCGCCAAGCTCTGTAACACCTTCGGACCCCTTTCCGACCGTTCTCTATATCGTCTCCTTCAAATCGTATGCTCGTCCATTCCTTCCGGTCTCCTTAATAGCATACCGAGGCTTGCGTAATCCACAGGAATCGTTAGTAAGCATGAACCACACTCGCCAAGCGGTATACTACTCTACTTATAGCATGCCAAAAATATAATTCAACCCCTCATACGTGTTTGGTATCTATACGTGCGTGTTTGGTATCAAAAAAGAAAAAGATGGTTTTCCTCAGTCGAAAAACCATCTCTCATTTCGTAAACTTATGTAGCTTCGTGTATCGCGATCGGGCAGCATCTTTCGTGAACCACGTCACTCCTTTGTGCACAATATCTCACACACGAACCAGCCGTCCTCATCCTTGTAATGGAGGACGCCGTTGTATTTCTTCACAATGCCCTGCACGCTCTTGATGCCCCAGCCGTGATGTTCCTTGTCTTTCTTTGTTGTCTTCAAATTCGGATTGTTCGGAAGCACCGGCTCGGGAACCGTATTTCGCACGCAAATGCTCTGCATCTTCTCGCCGCACGAAATCTCCACTCGCACTCGCTTTTCGTTCTCACAAGACATTACCGCCTCGGATGCATTGTCCAAAAGATTTGCAAGCAAAATACACAAATCTCTTTCCTGAATAAGCGAATTCTTCAGACCATGACAGTTCACCTGGAAAAGCACCTGCTGCTCACGTAGCTTGGTTCCCGTACGATTCAAAACAGCATCTATCAGACTGTTGTCGCTGAAGGAAAGCCTCTCTGCCAAAGCTCGTCCGTCCGCACTCAGCTGCTCCAAATAGCTGATTGCTTCCTCGTTCTCTCCCTTTTCAAGCAAGCCCGTCACAACATGCACGTGCTTGTTCAAATCGTGCTGAAGAATCGACACTCGACTTTTCAGCTCGGAAATCTCAACGTCCTGCAGCTCATTTTCCTGAAGCAGACCGATGATTCTCTCTTGTCTGCGATTGGTCGCGGAAAGCACGCTGATTCTCCACAGAACGGTTCCCCCGATTATGAAAAGGACAACGAACAATACCGCCGGAACATTCATCTGATTTGTCTCCATGCGATTCACCACATGTGTCAGCAAGACAAGCACAATCGTCGCGATTACGAGGAAAAACAAACCGAGCATCGTACCGTCCAACGCGCTGAGCGAAACCAGCTGCTTACGGTTCAACATCACAAAGCCGGCACCGAACACAAGTCTGATCAGAAAGCCAATTACAAGGATGTAGATTCGGCCGCTGTAGGTTGCACTCATCATCGCGATGGCATTGTCACCTTTTATCCACGTGAACAGATTCAACGTAAGCACGCTTGAACCGATAAGAATCACGCCCCAGCAAGCGGCCAAAAACAGTCTTCTCCACCAAGAGCATCGTACGAGCACTACGGAAAATATAAACGCCAACGTCATATAAGTCGCAGCTCCCAGATACCCATCAAATACGGTGAGCACATTAAATATAGACACGCAAGTTGCATAGATTGCCGCAAGGATTACTGCCAGTATCATCGTCTGCTTTCGGTTACGTCGATACTCGCCACAAGAAAGCACGAGAATCAACAGAAGCGCACTACTCAGGACATTAAAACCGATTTCGATAAACCAATTGCTCATATTCTAATCACTCCCCTCTTTAACACCTCTAGCTTTACCTCTTGCACGCGATGTCTGCTGATCGGAATCGATTCGCCGTTGACCAACACCACATTTTCACGTTCAATCGTCAAAACCTTAGAAGCGTTCACAAGATATCTGCTGTGACAGCATACAAAGCCGTTGGCCGCCAGTTCGTCTTTCCACTTAGAAAGAGAACCTCGCGCCACATACTGCCCTTTGTCCGTTACAAAATGCAGTCTCCGCGATTGCGTCATCACATAATTCAGTTCACCGATCGGAAGCTTCGTCGCCTGCGGCCCTTCGTCGGTCAGATTCTCTATGTACAACTCGCGGTATCGATTCTCATACACCTTATATACCTGGTGAAATGCACTGCGCATATCCTGTTCAAAGCTATCCTTGCGGACAAAATACGTCGGACTATAGCGCAACGAATCAAACACCAAATGCTCATGATCCGTAATAAACACAACGATGGTCAACGGCTCACGGTCACAAACCCTCCGGCTTAATTCAAAGCCATCCATCTGCGGCATCTGAATGTCACTGAACAACACCTGATACGGCATCTGTTCATGCGCGTCGAGTAGCTCGTTGCAGTCCTCGAACGTGTCCACCGTCGCCTCTATCTTGTGCTCTCCACATAGCAAAAGAACGCTTTCGCGTATCCGAGAAAGCATTCCTTTGTCATCATCACATATTGCAATTCTCACAGCCATTCTCCTCACGTGTATCGGGCATATACCTCTTGTAATAGAGTACCATTCTTTCGGCAAAAAGTAAATGCTTATTTGTCAACACGTGGTGGAAAATGGCCGTTTTGTTTTCTTTCATCCCTGCACGGAAGCCACAAACGCTCCATCCTCTACATCGAGCACAATCGTATCACCCGGATGCACCTTGTCCTCGAGAATAAGTCTTGCACTCATCGTCTCGACGTGCTTCTGAAGGTAACGCTTCAACGGTCTCGCGCCGTAGATCGGGTCAAATGCCGCCTCTACAGCATACTCTCTCGCAGCGCCCGTCAGGCTAACCGAGATTCTACGGTCGTGCAGTCTTTGATTCAGCTCCGCCAGTAACAAATCAATGATTCCGCAGATGTTGTCCTTCGTCAATGGCTTGAACAATATCGTCTCATCCAAGCGGTTGAGAAACTCCGGTCGAAAATGCGCACGCAGCCGCATCATAACGCCTTCCTCACATGCAGGATCGATGCTACCGTCCTCTCTCGTGCCCTCAAGCAACAGATCCGAGCCGATGTTCGACGTCATAATCAAGATAGTATTCTTAAAGTCCACGGTACGTCCCTGAGAATCCGTAATACGTCCGTCATCCAGCACCTGAAGCAGCACATTGAATACATCCGGATGTGCCTTTTCCACCTCGTCGAACAGCACTACAGCGTACGGCTTTCTGCGAATGGCCTCCGTCAGCTGACCACCCTCGTCGTAGCCCACATAACCGGGAGGTGCTCCGATCAGACGTGCCACGGAGTGTTTCTCCATATACTCACTCATGTCGATGCGAACCATGTTCTGTTCGTTGTCGAACAGTGCCTCCGCCAGCGCCTTCGCCAGCTCCGTCTTTCCGACACCGGTAGGTCCGAGGAACATAAACGAACCAATCGGTCTGTCCGGATCCTTAATGCCCGCCTTAGAACGAATGATAGCCTCCGTCACCTTCGTCACAGCCTCATCCTGCCCTACGACGCGCAAATGCAGCTCCTCGTCCAATCGCAACGTCTTATTGCGCTCGCTCTCCGTCAGCTTTGCCACCGGAATACCGGTCCAACGCGATACGATTCGAGCGATTTCCTCCTCGTCCACAGTCTCATGAACCATCGTGTTCGCATTTGCACGAAGCTCTTCCTCTGCGCGTCGAAGCTCCTGCTGTAGCTCGGGCAAACGACCGTACTTCAGCTCGGCTGCCTGCTCCAAGTTATAATGGCGCTCCGCCTCGGCAATGCGGTGATTCAGCTCCTCAAGCTCCTCCTTCATGCGGCGTACGCGCTCGAGCTCAGCCTTTTCATTGTCCCACTGTGCCTTCGCCGTAGCAAAGCTCTCCCGCACCTCGGCCAGCTCCTTTTCCAGTGCAGCAAGGCGCTCCTGACTCAGCGAATCCTCTTCCTTCTTCAGCGCCGCCTCTTCGATCTCCAGCTGCATCATAGTGCGCTTTGCATCGTCCAGCTCGGTCGGCATGGAATCGAGCTCTGTCTTAATCAACGCACACGCCTCGTCTACCAAATCAATCGCCTTATCGGGCAGGAAACGGTCCGTAATATATCGGTTCGACAGCACCGCTGCATTGACAAGCGCGCTATCGGCAATCTTTACGCCGTGAAATACTTCATAGCGTTCCTTCAAGCCTCGCAGGATGCTGATCGTATCCTCCACCGTCGGCTCCGTTACCAACACCGGCTGGAATCGTCTTTCGAGTGCCGCATCCTTCTCCACGTACTTGCGATATTCGTTCAGCGTCGTCGCACCGATACAATGCAGCTCGCCTCGCGCAAGCATCGGCTTCAGCATGTTGCCGGCATCCATCGCCCCATCCGTCTTACCGGCACCGACAATGGTATGCAACTCATCAATGAACAAAATGATCCGCCCTTCGCTCTTCTTAACCTCCTCGAGGACGGCCTTCAGGCGCTCCTCGAATTCGCCGCGGTATTTTGCTCCCGCCACGAGAGCTCCCATATCGAGTGCGAACAGCGTCTTATCCTTCAGCGTCTCCGGCACATCGCCCTGCACAATTCGTTGCGCCAAGCCTTCCACAACCGCCGTCTTTCCGACTCCGGGCTCACCGATCAACACCGGATTGTTCTTCGTCTTACGCGACAGGATACGCACCACATTACGAATCTCCGCATCGCGTCCGATGACCGGGTCGAGCTTCTGCTGCTTCGCACGCTCCACAAGGTCGTAACCGTACTTCGCCAGTGTATCGTACGTAGCCTCCGGATTGTCCGTCGTCACCTGCTGATTGCCTCGCACCTCCGCAAGCACCTGCAAGAAACGCTCTCGCGAGATACCAAACTCCCGAAACAGCTGCTGCAAGCCCTTGCCGGCATGACGAAGCATACTAAGGAACAGATGCTCCACGCTCACATAAGCGTCTCCCATCGCCTTAGCCTCATCCTCCGCATAAATCAACGTCTTGTTAAGCTCCTGCGACATCCGCAGTTCTCCGCCCTGCACCTTCGTCAAATGCTCTATAAGCCCTCTCACCTGCGCCTGAAATACCTCTCTTTGAATCTCAAGGCGCGTAAGCAGCTGCGGAATCAACCCTTCCGCATCCGACAACAGAGCATAAAGCAAATGCTCCGGCTGCAATTCCTGATTTCCGAAATCGTAAGCAATTCTCTCACAGGACTGAATTGCTTCGATTGATTTTTGTGTGAACTTACTGATATTCATATAGCATCTCCTCCTCGTTCCTCTGTTCTATTACATATATAACACATCAAACACAACATTGCAAGTACTTTTTTCCACCGTCTTGCGCAATTTCACTCCATTATTTCCTTTCGCCACGTTACTCGCATAAAAAATGCGTAACAGCAGTCTCTGTCTGTTACGCATTTGTATTGCTCTCACCTGTCCGCCAAGCAAACGATTTCTCTATTCGGCAAGCGCCTCGCCTTCGAACGGCCAATCACCTAGCCACAGGTTCATATCACAGTTACCGCTGACTCCGGGAACCTTACCGGACGCGGAATACTGCCAAATCTGAAAATCGTAGCGATAGCTCACTGTATCGCCGTAATAAGCAAACCAAAACGGATACTCCGCCAACTCATCGCGGTCGATGTTCATAATCGACCAGCGCGTGCTCGCATATATCATCGGCTGATATTGATCGGCTGCAATTCGTTCGCAAAATGCCTTAGCAATCGCCGTACGATCCACACGGCTCGTCGCATTTCCACGTGCATTTTCCGCCTCGTAATATTCCGTATCAAACACAACCGGCAAAGCAATGTCGTAGCCTTCGATTGCACTGAGCACCAGCTCAGCCTCCGCAATCGCCTCCTCTACCGTAATCGCCTGCGAGTAAAAATACACGCCCACCGGAATTCCATTGTCGAGTGCGCCCTGAATGTTGGCATCCTTGTATTCATCGATGTACAAAGAGCCCTCACGACTTCCGCGATAACCCACGCGAATGAAGGCAAATTCAACTCCCGCCTCGGCAACCTTGGCCCAATCGATGTCGCCCTGATGCTTCGACACATCGATGCCCAGCTTAGAAATCACATTGCCATCCGCGTCCTTCAGATAGCGATGGTCCCCGCTCTCCTTCACCAGACCGGTCCAATCGTACTCATGCTGCGGCACCTTCTCATATCGCTTCAAATACAAGCGCTCTCCCGTGCCCGCGGTCAGCACAATCGGCTCCTCTAAGTATTCTGCAAATGGCGCATTGATCTTATCGCCTTCTTCGTCATCATAATCGGGATCCACATACGCACCATACAAGGACGATTCCGCAACAAGTCGACCGTCCTTCGGCACGATGCTTCCGCGAAGCTCACCGTAATACGCTTCGTTACCGTCCGCCGCATCGCTGTAGATGGCCGCACGAAACTCAATGCCGTTCTCTCCGACCTCCCACGTAAAATGCTTGTCCGACTGCAGCACTCCCGCCCCATCTTCTTCAACCGCCTTCACAAGCTCCGGTGTCGCTTCATATTCGTAGCGGCTACCATTTCCGGTTGTCAATACGATGGTATCCAACTGCTTACCGACTTTAACGGAAAACCATTCCCGTACCAGCTCGTCAAATGCTCGCGCCTCATATTCGTACATCGTCTCGACATCGACAAGCGCCAACTCAGCCACTCGGTCTTTCTCGTACACTCGGAACAAAATGCAGTCTCGTCCGTTCAACGTAATCCGTTCCGGACACAGACGCTTTGGCTCCTCATTCAAATCATACGGCACCAAAAGCTCGACCGTCTTCTCGCCATTCGACAGCAGTAGTCCCATGTCGGTAGGCGTTTTCTGCGCCTCGTCAAGGTAAGACTCGTTGCGGTAATACAGAGAGACCTCTTCGTCTCCTTCTCCGCTTGTAAGCACGAGATACTCAAGCCCTCCGAACGTCTCAACCGACGCGGAAAATGCTCCTTCTCCCTCGCCGCTCTTCCAGGCATCCACACGCGACGCAAGATTCTCGCACTGCTTCTCTGTCAGCACGACAGTCCCGCCGCTTGCTTCCTTATCCGGCTTCTTCGGCAAGAATACCACTACAATAGCGGCAATCAACAACCCGACCAGCACCCACGTAGTGATCATCCACACATTTCGCTGGCGAACGAGTCGCCGCGCATACTTTGCCTGACCATCGTCCGAGCCGTGGCCGTTGTCCGCCGCAAGCACATCGTCCGGTTCAAACACGTCGTTCGGCATTCGTCCGTTCTCCATCCTTTGTTCCTTCATCCTCACACAGTCCCTTCTGTACTTCTTACTCGCCTATTTACTTCACACTATCGATATCATCATTTTATCATATTTCCTCTCAAAAGAAAATCCTATCCACAAACCTTTCAAAAAATCCTGTTGACTTTTCCGGAGAACTTTCATATAATAGCCGCAACGACAAATGCAATGACGAGAACAAGTACTTCTAAAGGGAACCTACAGAAAGCAGCCGGTCGATGAGAGGCGCAGGGAAAGCTTAGAAGGAATACCTCTCCAAGCAGCGCACCAAACCGGACTTTTCCGCAGTAGGCTGCGACGGGCGCACCCGTTACAGTGCCGGAGTATAAGGAAGTCATCTGTAGCAGATTTGGCATTTTGCCATCGCTTCCCGTACTTAATGAGGTGATGAGTGTGAGCTCATCATGAAGAAAGGTGGTAACACGAGATACTCTCTCGTCCTTTTAGAAGGACGGGAGTTTTTTGTTATGTGCGGAGCACATAACAAAAAAGTATATGCACACCTCGCGGCACGGTAAGTAATTGCTTCGCAATTCCGCTCGGGCGCACAAGAGTCGCAAGCGACTCTTAATCATGTGCGGAGCACATAACAAAAAAGTATATGCACACCTCGCGGCACTGCATTTTCCTTCGGCGCCCCGCTCCTTCTATTGACGCTTCCGCGTCTCCGGCCGAAGACAAATAATACATTTAGGAGGATTTCAAAATGAAACTGTATGATGAACTGAAAGCCCGTGGCCTCATCGCGCAGGTTACGGATGAGAAGCTGATCAGCGAATTGATCAACGAAGGTAAGGCTACCTTCTACATCGGCTTCGACCCTACCGCAGACAGTCTGCACGTAGGACATTTTATGGCCCTTTGCCTTATGAAGCGTCTTCAGATGGCAGGCAACAAGCCCATCGCACTTCTCGGTGGCGGTACCGGTATGATCGGTGACCCTTCCGGAAAGACCGATATGCGTAAGATGCTGACGCCCGAAGATATCGCGCACAACATCGAGTGCTTCAAGAAGCAGATGAGCCGCTTTATCGACTTTTCCGAGGGTAAGGCCATTATCGTAAACAATGCCGACTGGCTCATGGATTTGAACTACGTTGAGCTTCTTCGTGAAGTAGGTGCGCATTTCTCCGTAAACCGTATGTTGACGGCTGAATGCTACAAGCAGCGTATGGAGCGTGGTTTGACCTTCCTTGAGTTCAACTACATGATTATGCAGAGCTACGACTTCTACCGTCTGTTCCAGGATTACGGCTGTAACCTGCAGTTCGGTGGTGACGACCAGTGGAGCAACATGCTCGGTGGAACGGAGCTGATTCGCCGTAAGCTCGGCAAGGACGCTTCCGCTATGACCATCACACTTCTCCTCAACTCCGAGGGCAAGAAGATGGGCAAGACCGAGAAGGGTGCTGTATGGCTTGATCCGAACAAAACCAGCCCGTTCGAGTTCTACCAGTACTGGAGAAATGTTGCCGATGCCGACGTTCTCAAGTGCATCCGCATGCTCACCTTCCTTCCCATCGAAGAGATTGAGACGATGGCAGATTGGGAAGGCAGCCAGCTGAACAAGGCAAAGGAGATTCTCGCTTACGAGCTCACCAAGCTGGTACACGGCGAGGAAGAAGCCGCAAAGGCACAGGAATCCGCTAAATCTCTCTTCGGCGCAGGCTCGTTGGAGGATGCTCCCGAGGCACCGATTTCCGAAGAGGATTTGAACGAGGGCACCATCGATTTGGTATCCATCCTCGTAAAGGCCGGCCTTGCACCGACCCGTTCCGAAGCCAGAAGAAACATCGAGCAGGGCGGCGTATTGGTAGACGGCGAGAAGGTTGTCGATTTCAAGGTTACCTACACGAAGGAGCAGTTGATTTCCGGTATCGTTGTACGTAGAGGAAAGAAAAACTTCAAGAAGGTTGTTCTTCACTAATAATTTCAGCAAGCTTTGCGGAGCCTATCCTTGCGATAGGCTCCTTTTTTGTTGGCCTGTTTTTTAACATAGCACCGCCGTATCCCCTACACAGTCCTTTCCCAACCCACATAGCACCAAATATCCAGTCAGACTAGATACTTCTCGCAGAATGTCTACTTGTACTAGACATTTTCCCAAAATGGGTATGCTAAACTAAGTAAAAGAGCAGGTGGAGGCTTCCTATGGACCAAGATGCATTTATCAAACGTCTAGTTGAGTTACGGCAGAATCAAAATGTATCCGCACGCGATATGAGCCTGTCTCTTGGGCAAAGCGCAGGATACATCAACAACATCGAAAACGGCAAAAATTATCCTTCTCTCCTCATGTTCTTTTATATGTGCGAGTTTCTTGACATCACTCCGGAGGATTTTTTCCGTGTGGACGTTGTGAATCCTCCGAAGCTACGTGCTTTAACACACGAGGCACAACGGCTGACCGGCGAACAGCTGGATCACCTTATCGCGCTAGCTAGGGAAATGAAATAAATAATTGTGACACCAAAAAAACAGGCAGCCCTTATCGGACTGCCTGCTTTGTTTTATTCGTATTTTGTCACCTTAACCGCTGAACCGTACGCCTTCACCGCACGTCCGTTATCATCGAATTCGGTCGTGTAACGAACGTAGAACGGAATTCGGTCCATCGTAAGCGGAATCATTGCTTCGAGATGAGGCACACCCTTCTCAATCTGTCTATGCCAATCACGGTACATATCCGCCACCTCAGGCGGGAATACTCCCTGCTCAATGGCGCTATCCGGATAATTGGTGAGCAACGGCGGCAAGCCGAGGTCACGCATACAACGGAAGCATGGCTTCATCTCGTGTGTGGCAACTACGTATTCCCAGTAGTAGATATCCACTTCGTCAAATGCTCTTTGGTATCCAAGCTCTCTATTCTCAATCTGAGCAAGATGCTCCTTCTCCGTCGTGATGTTACGAATCATTGCATAGAACAGATAGCTGTCACCGCTTCTTCCGATTACTCTGGCATTCGTTCTAATACAGAAGTGCTCATTACCGCAGCAGTCGGACGAAATGTTACGCCACGTCTCGCACTCCTCTTCTTCCATAGACTCAATTGCACGATTCAGCATGTCGCAATAAATCTGCTCATTGGTCTCATCGAAGACAGCCATCGGATCGGACTCAATCAGCTGTTTCTCCGTCAGATTCATACCGACCTCCTGGAGATACTTCTGATTCACACGAAGAATCTCCACCTTGCCATCGTGATACTCAAAGATAGCCGCACCGCCAACATAATTGCTGAAGATGAGCGTCTCAAGTGACTTCGGATCCCAGAAGTCAAATGCATTGAGTCCTTCAATCAAACGCATCTGCGGAATCTTTGCACCAACCATACTACTCTTCAAATACTCCTGATATTCTTCTTCCGGAAGAGGCTTCGAATACAGATAGCCCTGAATGTAGTCGCAACCGATGCTGCGCAGGAAGTCTGCCTGTCTCACCTGTTCAACGCCCTCTGCGATAACCGGCATTCCAAGCCACTTAGCCATACGAACAACCGAGCTCAAGATTGTACCGCCACGGTTGCTCTGCTCCTCATCCGAAAGGAACAGCATGTCGAGTTTGATGATGTCCAGCTCAATGTCCTTAAGTACATTCAACGAAGAATAACCGCTTCCGAAGTCGTCCATCTCTACGACATAGCCGCACTCATGCAACGATCTTACCACCTCGTTAACGTGCTGACTGCTGCCAACGATTACGGACTCGGTAATCTCTACACGCAAATACTTCGCCTGAATGTCGTACTTCTTACGAATGTTCTCCAAGCTTGCGGTAAAATTCTTCTGAAAGATGTCGTGACGCGAGAAGTTCGTCGAAATCGGAACCATCGCCCACTTGTTATCCAAGCATTTGCGCAAGAAGATACATACCTGCTCAAATACGTACAAATCCAGTTTCGTAATAAACCCGTTCTTTTCGAAGATCGGGATGAATACGCCGGGAGAAATCAATCCGCGCTCGGGATGCTTCCAACGAACCAATGCCTCCGCGCCGACGAGCATTCCGGTCGAATGATCGTACTGCGGCTGATAATACACGATGAACTGCTTCTGCGCAAGCGCGTATTCCATCATGCCGACAATCTCCTGCTCACCGAGCATATCGTCGCGAAGCTCATCAGAATAGTAGTTAAAATGTGTCGTATAACTGCCCTTAATGCTGCTCTGCGCAAGCACCGCACGGTCAATCATCGAGTTGACAATCAAACCGGCACCGCGGGTCACATAAATGCCGACATTGCAGTTCACGATAAACGGAAGATCGTGCTTTCCGATTTCTTCGAGAATATTCTCGATTAACTGCTCCAGCTCCTCGCCCGACGTGTGTGTGAAGAAAACAAAACGGTCCGAACCGAAACGGCAGACGATATCCTCTTCCTTTACCATTCTTCTAGTCACATCCGCAATGTGGATCAAAAGTCGGTCGCCCTCGGTCATACCGAACAAATCGTTAACTGCCTTAAAGCGCAGGACGTCGAAATATACAACCGCATATTCTCCTGCTGCCACACCTTCGAAATCACGCTTCAGAATCTCATCCACATGGTATACAAATGCGTTGCGGTTATACAATCCCGTCAGTTCATCGCGGTCCGCTGCCACCGAAAGGGAACTATTCTCCTCAATCTCATCGTCAATATCGGTAATCGTGATATTGACCGTCGTTCCCGGTACAACATTCATCAAACCGACATAATACCAGTGCCAGTCCGCACCCGCACTCTTAAAATAGCACTCCATAAAGTGAGCCTGCTGCGTTTCTGCTGCGGCAATCTCCTCTAACTTCATGCGAACGTCCGCAATAGTATTGCTCGTAGCAAAGCCATACTCTTCAAGGGCCGTCCAGAAATTCTTCGCATCGTTTCCAATGGAATCAAAGCCCGACATTGTCTTCGGGAAAGAAAACTTGTCCGACTTAACATCGTAAATAATCAGAGTGGTATCCTTGTATTGTCTTGCTTTTCTTTTCGTAGAAGGAACCGCTTGCACTTGGCTGCTTCCGTCTGTTCTTCTTTGAGTATTCTCCATATAAGCTCCTCTGCCGTGAGAACGTAAGACGCTCTTTTGCACGTTTTCGTAAAGAAACTGCTACTACTTTTCCCATTGTGTCAATCTCAAAGTGTTAGCATCACCATTAAACACACCAATCACATGATACTAAATACCCTATGATACTTTTATTATATTCTTTATTATAATATATCTCCAGTTTATTTTAACGTGAATAAGTCACAATCTTTCGTAAAATGACGTGTTTCATTGCACATACATGCCGAATATGTGGCAGTATTTTATCTTGCATTTTGTCGAGAAAACGATTATTCTATTATTACAAGAAGGCATACAAAAACTATATTACTTTTGGAGGTGTTCTGATGGCTAAAACAGCTAATGAACTTATGAATTTCATTCGTGAGAATGACATTCAGATGATTGACTTTAAGATTGTGGACATCAACGGTCAGTTCCGACACGTTACGATTCCCGCAGAGCAGTTTACCGAGGAGACACTCAAGGACGGCATCGGCTTCGATGCTTCCAACTACGGTTATGCGGTAGTTGAGAAGAGCGACATGGTATTTATTCCGGACCTTGACACGGCGTTGATTGATCCATTTTGCTCAATCCCCACTCTGTCCATCACCGGTAATGCAATGATTATCGATTACCCGGAGAATCGTCCGCTCGACCAGTACCCGCGTAACATTGTGCACGCTGCAGAGCAGTACATGAGAGACAGCGGTGTTGCCGACACGATGCTCATTCTCCCCGAATTCGAGTTCCACCTTTTCGACAATGTGAATTGGGCAGTTCGTCCCGACAAGATCTCGATGGAGATTGACGCTACACAGTCTTACTGGAATTCCGACGTATCCGGCGACGGTGTTATCGTTCCTCATCAGAAGAACTATCACATTGCTAAGCCTTTCGATACCTCCTACGAGTGCCGTTCCGAGATGTGTCTTGAGATGCAGAAGGCCGGCATCCCGATTAAGTACCATCACCCAGAGGTAGGTGCTGCAGGTCAGTTCGAGATCGAGCCGATGCTCGGTGAGATGTCGAAGATGGCAGATAACACGATGATGATTAAGTATATCATCCACAACACCGCAATCAAGTACGGCAAGACCGCAACCTTTATGCCGAAGCCCGTATACAACGAGGCCGGCAACGGTATGCACGTTCATATGCTTCTTCTCAAGGATGGCGAGCCCGTATTTTCCGATGACAACGGCTACTCTCACCTGAGTGAGACCGCACACTATTTCATGGGTGGTCTTCTGAAGCACATTGCTTCCCTTTGTGCTTTGACCAATCCGAGCACCAACTCCTTCAAGCGTCTGGTTCCCGGCTTTGAGGCACCCGTTACGGTAGGTTACGCTACCTCGAATCGTAGCGCGGTTATCCGTATTCCGGCTTATGCAAAGACACCGAAGCTTCGCCGCTTCGAGCTTCGTAACCCGGATGCCACCTGTAACCCGTACCTTTGCTACGCAGCAATTCTTATGGCAGGTCTCGATGGTATCAAGAACAAGATCGATCCTCATGCAAATGGCTGGGGCCCGTACGATATGAACCTGTACCATCTCTCCGACGAGGAGAAGGCTAAGCTGTCCTCTCTTCCTACTTCCTTAGATGCAGCTTTGGATGCACTCGAGGCAGACCACGATTACTTGACTGCCGGCGGCGTATTCCCCGAGCAGCTTCTCAAGAACTTTATCGCGAACAAGCGTAAGGAGTGCTTCGAGATGTCTAAGATTCCTCATCCCGCAGAGTTTGATCGTTATTTCAACCTGTAAGAGGAACTTCCTGCGCGTCGTTGATGTAAGCAACTTTTGAACAACAAAATGGCGGTACCGCAATTTGCGATACCGCCATTATTTTTATGATTCCGGTTCAATTCCTTGCTTCACAGACTCGTCGGCAGAGGCACCTTGCAAATGCATCTCACTATCGCCTTAACGATTCTTAGGCAAATGCTTGCGTGCCCTTTGAAAGATTGCCGCAGCTCTTTCCTTGTTCTTGATATCGTCCATGAGGTATCCGTAAAGGACCTCCTCCGAGTCGCTCTTCTCCATGGCGTTAACAAGCGATACTCGCTCCTCGGCATTTAAGTTAAATACCTTCTTCTTAACCGTCTTATAGATCAACGCCACACGCTCATTGTCACGTAGATTTTGCGACAAGTAGTTATGGAATTCTTCCTTTCCGAGGCACTCATCCAGCGCCTTCTGTACAAGCGCTTCCTCCTGCGGGGTCAGTACAACCGTTGCCGCCGGGATAATCGGTTTCACGTCAGAAACCTCGGTTTCCTGCGGTTCTACTGGTGTAGAATCTTCTATGGGAAGTTCTTGTTTCTGCGCAGGCTTCTTACGCTGCGGTCTCTTTTTCGTGACCGACTTCTCTGCTGCCTCTTCGGGCGTTGCCTCCGCTTCCGGAGCAACCTTCGCATCCGCTACCGGCTCGTCATTCACCGCGTTTACAGGCTCAACGCTCTGCTCTTTTACCGGCTCAAGCTCTGTCTCCGCAATTGCTTCCGGCGTCTCAACAACCGGTTCGATTTTCTGCTCCACAACTGCCTCAGCCTTCGTCTCTACTACCGGCTCCGACTTCGCTTCCACTACCGGCTCGGCCTTCTGCTCTACAACTGCCTCAGTCTTCGTTTCAACTACTACCGGCTCGGACTTCTGCTCTGCTACGGGCTCAGGCTTCGTCTCTACTACCGGCTCAACCTTCGGCTCTACAACTGCTTCAGTCCTCGTCTCAACCTTCGCCTCAACCTTCGTCTCAACCTTCGGCTCAGACTTTGGCTCAACCTTCGGCTCCGTCTTCTTCTGAGCAACCACAACCCTGCGCACAACCTGCACATTTGCATTGCGATTCTCTTCGCGCGTCACTTCGGTTTCTTTCAGAACCACCGCGTTGTTCGGAATGCGCTGATTGGCATTTCCGTTCGCACGATTCTTGCCCTGCTTGCTTCCAGTGTTCTGTTGGCCCTCGCGATTGCTACGGAAATTATTCTGTTCACGACGATCGTTACTACCGTTCTGTTTGTAGTCGCCACGCTGATTCTGACCGCCTCGATTGCGATCGGAGGAATTGCGATTCTGTCCTCCGTTATAGCCTCCGCGATTTCCGTTTCGATTGTCTCCGCGACCGTCGTAGCGCTGGTTACCGTCACGTCTGCCGTCTCCGCCTCTGCCGTTGCGACCGCGCTCCTCGCCGGCACCTCGCTCCGAAGTCTTGTTCTTATTCTTTCCGTTCTTTCCGATCACTTCATGCTGCGTCGTATTGTCCACTGAAGCCTTCTTCTTTCCGAACAAACCGGCAAGAAGTCCTGTCTTCTCTTCCTTTTTCTCGAGCACTGCCGAGATGCTGGGCAGTCTCTCGATGACATCGCCCGTCATGCTGAGCATCTCGTGGATTGCCGGCTCATAGCCCTTGTCGTTGGAAATGATGTAAAATGCATCACCGGCCTTACGAGCGATATCATAGCCCATATGTACCATGATGATGAAATCAAGCGCATTCTTGCCGATCTGATCGTTTTTAATCAGCTCGACCGTAGCGTCACTGTGAAAAATCACATCCGCATCAATCAACGACATCTTGGAGCATTTTGGCCCGAGAAAGATCTTCACGTGATCATGCTTCGTCAGAGCGTCTACACCACGGAGTCCCATAGTGCTCACGTTCTCAAAATCAATATATAATATTCTCTTCATATCTACCTCTTAGTAGGATTGTTGTTTGAAAGCTCCGTCACGCGCTTTCCCCTAGGCCATCGCATATCGGCCCATTCTGCTGTTAGTACTGAGGACTAAGCTCGTCCAGCGTCTTATAATATGCGGGCAGGAACTCATCCATGAACAAATCCGCCTCGGGCAGCTCCATCTTTTCGATTGCCGCACGAATGGACTTGCCGGCGCTTTCAAATTCGCGGTTGCCGGCCTTGCCCTCTTCAATGCATTTGATCAAAGCAGACAGTTTGTCGGCCGCTTTAACGAGACGCCACAAATCGCTTTCCTCCTCCTGCGGGAAGAAAAGTCCGTGGTAATCCTCACGAATGTCCTCCGGAAGCATGGAAAGCAAAGCATTGGAGGCGTTGTCCTCAATGCTGTGGAAAATGTCCTGCATCTGCTGGTTGTAATATTTGATAGGGGTTGGCATATCCCCCGTAATGATTTCGTTGCTGTCGTGATACAGCGCAATCACCGCCACTCGATCTGCATTGTAACTGCGACCGAGACGACGATTCCCGAGCACTGCCAGACAATGCGCGAGCATACTAACCTCAAGCGAATGCTCACTGATGTTTTCGGATTCCGAATTGCGCATCAGCGCCCAGCGCTCGATATATTTCATTCGCGACATCATTGCATAGAAATTACTCATGAGCTTCTCCGTACTGTTTCTTTTGTCTTTCCACTTGCAGCTTCAGATACTCTCCGGTGTAGGAGTTCGGATTGTCCATAATGTCCTCGGGCGTTCCCTGAGCAACTACGGTACCACCGCCGTCTCCGCCCTCCGGTCCCATATCGATGATATAATCCGCCGTCTTTATCACGTCCAGATTGTGCTCGATAACAACAACCGAATTGCCACCCTCTGTTAAGCGCTTCAGAATCTCAATCAACTTCTGAACATCGGCAAAATGCAAGCCCGTCGTCGGCTCATCCAAAATGTAAATCGTCTTGCCTGTGCTGCGCTTAGAAAGCTCTGTCGCCAGCTTAATTCTCTGTGCCTCGCCTCCGGACAGGGACGTAGACGGATGTCCCAGTTTCAAATAGGACAGTCCCACATCCGCAAGCGTCTGAATCTTGCGCTTGATAGACGGTATGTTGTCAAAGAAATGCACGGCTTCCTCGACCGTCATATCCAGCACATCGAAAATGCTCTTTCCCTTATAGGTCGCCTCAAGCGTCTCACGATTGTAACGCTTTCCACCGCACACCTCACACGGTACATAGATGTCCGGGAGAAAGTTCATCTCAATCTTTACGATACCGTCGCCACTACAAGCCTCGCAGCGGCCACCGCGTACGTTGAAACTGAAGCGTCCCTTTCCGTAGCCTCGCAGCTTCGCCTCCGGCGTTGCCGCAAACAAATCTCTGATCTGGTCAAATACGCCGGTATACGTTGCCGGATTGGATCTCGGCGTACGTCCGATCGGAGATTGATCAATGTTAATTACCTTGTCAAGCTGCTCATAGCCTTCGATTCCGTCGTGGTCCCCGGGCACCAAAATGCGTGCTCGGTTCAGCTTTCTTGCAAGACTCTTGTATAGAATCTCGTTAATCAAAGAGCTCTTTCCCGAGCCGGACACGCCGGTAATACAAGTGAACACGCCGAGCGGCAAGGAGACATCGATATTTTTCAAATTGTGCTCTCGCGCGCCGCGTACGGTAATCTGTCCGGTCGGCTCCTTCCTCTGTGTCGGAATCGGAATCATGCGTCTACCGGCAAGATAATCTCCGGTAATGGAATTCTTATTCGCCATGATGTCCGCAGCCGTACCTACAGCCACAACCTCGCCGCCGTGCTGACCTGCCCCGGGTCCGATATCGACAATCCAATCGGCCTCGAGCATCGTGTCCTCATCGTGTTCTACAACAATCAACGTATTGCCGAGATCTCTAAGCCCCTTCAAGGACTTGAGCAAGCGATAATTGTCGCGCTGATGCAAACCGATACTGGGCTCGTCGAGAATGTAAGCTACTCCGACCAAACCGGAACCGATCTGAGTCGCAAGACGAATTCGTTGCGCCTCGCCTCCCGACAGGGATGAGGTTGGTCTTGCAAGTGTCAGATAATCGAGACCTACGTCCACAAGAAAACCAATCCGCGCATTGATTTCCTTAAGAACCATCTCGCCGATCTGCGCCTTCATCTCAGGCAAACGAAGATTCTGCATAAAGCTCTGCAGCTGACGAATCGGAAGATCGCACACCTCCGCGATATTCTTATCGCCGACGGTAACCGCAAGAGACTCCTTACGAAGACGTCTGCCGCCACATTCACTACACGGCGAAATCTTCATAAAGTTCTCATACTCCTGGCGCATCATCTCCGAGGATGTCTCGCGATATCGACGCTCTACATTTCGCAAAATGCCCTCAAAGGCCACATCGTAGACACCCTGGCCTCTCTGGCTACGATAATGAACAAGCACCTTCTTTCCGCCCGTACCGTGGAACAGTACGTACTGAATCTCCTTCGGCAAATCACGAAACGGCGTATCCAAAGAAAAATGATACTCCTCCACGAGCGCATCCAAGGTTGCACGCGTAAAGCTTCCTTTCTCGGTAGCGGACTGCCAGCCGGGAACGGCAATGGCACCCTCATTGATGCTCAGTGAGTCATCCGGAACGATCAAATTCTCAGCGAATTTCATCTTGTAGCCAAGACCATGACATGCCGGGCACGCACCAAAGGGGTTGTTGAAGGAAAAGGATCGTGGCTCAAGCTCTTCAATACTCGTACCGCAATCCGGACAGGCGAAGTTCTGCGAAAATCGCAGCGTCTCACCGCCAATCACGTCTACAAACATCAAGCCGTCGCCGAGACGCAGAGCACTTTCCATCGAGTCCGTAAGTCGCGACTCGATTCCCGCCTTTACAATCAGACGGTCCACGACAATTTCAATGCTATGTTTTATGTTCTTCTCCAGCTTAATCTCCTCGGAAAGCTCGTAGAGATTGCCGTCGATTCGAACGCGCACATAGCCGCTGCGCTTAGCTTGGTCGAGCACCTTCGCATGCTCGCCCTTCTTTCCACGCACCACCGGTGCCAGTAGCTGAATTCTCGTGCTCTCCGGCAAGTTAAGCACTTCATCTACCATCTGGTCTACAGCCTGTCTGCGAATCTCTCTGCCGCAGTCCGGACAGTGCGGTACACCGATACGTGCATACAGAAGACGAAAATGATCGTATACCTCCGTCACGGTACCTACCGTAGAACGTGGGTTGCGATTCGTCGACTTCTGATCAATGGAAATCGCGGGAGGAAGTCCTTCGATGCTCTCCACATTCGGTTTCTCCATCTGTCCGAGAAACATTCGGGCATACGAAGACAAAGACTCCATGTAGCGTCTCTGACCTTCCGCGTAAATTGTATCAAATGCCAGCGAGGATTTCCCCGAACCACTGAGACCGGTCAATACCACGAGCTCATCGCGGGGAATATCCAAGCCGATATTCTTCAGATTGTTCTCCTTCGCACCTCGAATGCGAATGTACTTCTTTTCACTCATTCTATTCCTTCTTTATACGACACCGCGTTAAGCCTCTTGCTCTAAGCACATCTTTTTCAAAGAGATAATCTCATCTCTCAATCTGGCTGCCGTCTCAAAATCAAGCTCGGCCGCAGCACTGTGCATCTTCTTCGTCAGCTTGCCGATGACAGCCTCCAGCTCGGCGCGACTCATCGACTCGTAATCCTTTTCGATACGATTCGTAATCTTGTCTGCCTTCTTGGAAATGCTGATGAGATCTCTAACCTTCTTGCGAATCGTCTGAGGCGTGATGCCGTGCTCCTTATTGTACGCATCCTGAATCGCACGACGACGCTCTGTCTCCCCGATTGCACCCTTCATCGAATCGGTCATCGTGTCGGCATACATAATCACGCGACCATCCGCATTACGAGCGGCACGACCGATTGTCTGCACAAGCGAAGTCTTCGAACGAAGGAAGCCCTCCTTGTCCGCATCGAGTATCGCAACCAAACCGATTTCGGGAATGTCCAAGCCCTCACGAAGCAGGTTGATGCCGACCAGCACGTCAAATACGTCCATACGCATATCTCGGATAATCTCCGTACGCTCCAGCGTATCGATATCCGAATGCAAATACCGAACGCGAATGCCGATGTCTCGCATGTACTCCGTAAGCTCCTCCGCCATTCGCTTCGTCAACGTCGTTACGAGCACCTTGTTCTTCTTTGCAATCTCCGCACGCACCTCGCCAATCAAATCGTCGATCTGACTTTCCACCGGACGCACGGAAACCTCGGGATCCAACAGACCGGTCGGGCGAATAATCTGCTCGACGCGCATCAGCTCGTGGTTGTCCTCGTATTCGTTCGGAGTGGCCGAGACGAACAGCATCTGATTGATTCGACTCTCGAATTCGTCGAAGCTCAACGGGCGGTTGCATTTTGCGGAAGGCAAGCGAAATCCGTAGTCTACTAGTGTAGTCTTACGTGCCTGGTCTCCGTTATACATACCGCGAATCTGCGGAATCGTAATGTGCGACTCGTCTACGATAATCAAAAAATCATCGGGAAAATACTCTATCAATGTATTGGGCGTATCCGCCGGCGTCAGTCCGGACAAATGCATGGAATAGTTCTCAATTCCGGAACAAATGCCGGTCTCACGAAGCATCTCGATATCAAAATGCGTTCTCTCGGAAATTCTCTGCGCTTCCAAGAGCTTGTTCTCGCTTTGAAAATACCGAACGCGCTCCTCAAGCTCCGCCTCGATGTTCTGCAGCGCAATCTCCATGCGCTCCGGCTCGACAACGTAGTGCGACGCCGGAAACAGAACGAGATGCTCGAGATTTGCCTTCGGCTCTCCCTTCAAAGCATCAATCAACTGAATTCGATCGACCTCATCTCCGAAAAATTCGATTCGGTACGCCTCGTTGTTGCCGCTGGATACCGGGTACACCTCCACGACATCCCCGCGCACGCGGAACGTACCGCGCTTGAAGTCCATATCGTTGCGCGTATACTGAATATCGATCAATCGGTGCAGCACCTCGTTGCGCTCGCGTTGCATTCCCGGTCTGAGATTGACCGTCATGTTCTGGTAATCAATCGGACTACCGAGACCGTAAATGCACGAAACGCTCGCGATTACGATAACATCCCGTCTTTCGGTGAGCGCCGCAGTCGCCGAATGGCGCAGTCGGTCAATCTCATCGTTGATGGCGGAATCCTTCTCAATATACGTATCGGTCGAAGGAACATACGCCTCCGGCTGATAATAGTCGTAGTAGGATACGAAATACTCTACCGCATTTTCCGGGAAGAACTCTTTGAACTCACCGTAAAGCTGCGCGGCAAGCGTCTTGTTATGGGAAATGATGAGCGTCGGCCGATTCAAAGCCGCAATGACATTCGCCATCGTAAACGTCTTTCCCGAACCGGTTACGCCGAGCAGGGTTTGAAATTGGTTTCCGGCCTGAAAGCCCTTCACCAAGGCATCCACTGCCTCGGGCTGGTCACCCGTCGGTGCAAATTCCGAATGTAATACGAATCGCTCCATCACTATCTCCCGTCTGCCTCTCGCATGCTAAGACTATCTGATGCTATTATTGCTCTTCTTTATCCTTTAATGCATTCCACTTCAGGTATCCGTTGATGAACGGGTCCAAACCGCCGTCCAGCACTGCTTGTGCATTGCCGATCTCGACGGAGGTACGATGGTCCTTTACCATCGTGTACGGCTGCAGCACGTAAGAACGAATCTGCGAACCGAAATCGATTCCCTTCACGTCACCGCGGATGCCGGCCGCATGATCGGCCTGCTCCTGCTGCTTAAGCAAATACAGCTTCGCCTTCAGCATCTGCATCGCCTTGTCCTTGTTCTGGAACTGGGAACGCTCATTCTGACACTGCACAACGATACCCGTAGGCAAATGCGTGATTCGAATTGCGGAGGACGTCTTATTGATATGCTGACCACCCGCACCACTCGAACGATACGTATCGATGCGCAAATCGTCCATATTGATCTCGATGTCTACATCCTTTTCAATGTCCGGCATAACATCACACGACACGAAGGAAGTCTGGCGCTTTCCTGCCGAATTGAACGGGCTGATGCGCACAAGGCGGTGCACACCGTGCTCGGATTTCAAATAACCATAGGCATTCGTACCGCTCACCTCGAAGGTTACGGACTTGATTCCGGCCTCATCGCCATCCAAATAATCGAGCACCTCAAAGCTTAAGCCCTTCTTCTGCGCCCAATGCTGGTACATACGATAGAGCATACCGGCCCAGTCACAGCTCTCCGTTCCGCCCGCACCTGCGTGCAACGTAACAATCGCATTTTCCTGGTCATACTCTCCGGACAGCAAGGTTTGCAGACGAAGCGTCTCGAGCTTTTCGATGAAATCGTTCAGCTCGGCCTCAATCTCCGGAATCATCTCGGGATCATTTTCTTCATAGCCCATCTCGATCAGCGTGAGGATATCCTCGTACTGTCCGTGCAGGCGCTGATAACCGTCTACGATGCCCTTCAGCTCATTGAGCTCGCGTGAGCTTTGCTGCGCACGCTCGGGATTGTCCCAAAAGCCCGGGGATTCCATAATGCCCTCAAGCTCCTCGATTCTGCGCGACTTGCCAATCAAGTCAAGCGAATCACCGACTTCCTTCAGCGGTGCCTCATAGCCCTGCAGGGTGAATCGCATCTGATCTAATTCTACCATAGTAGTACTTACTCCTTTATAGTTCTTGCATAGTTTCTCAGCATCTCGCACAGAGGAAAATGCCTCGGCACGAAACGTCACCTACTATGCCAAACCGCCCTTCTTGCCGCAGCAGAACTTGTACTTTTTGCCGCTGCCACACGGGCAGGGATCGTTGGGCTGAACCTTCTTCGTAGCGCGACGTACCGGAGCATTTGCAAGGCTGGTATCCTTGTTCGTACCGGTTACCTTAGCAACCTCCTCACGTTCTACCTTCTGCTAAGTCGGATCGTAGCCATGTCGTTCTGTGAGCCAAGGAGTTGTCACCTTAACTTG
>JAZODS010000069.1:0-7492 GCA_045597165.1 Lachnospiraceae bacterium
TACCGTCGAATTCACTGATCGGCTCGTCAATACCAAGTATGTATGCATCTTGCTCTTCGCCATCGCCGCCTATGATATTCGGCACATAGCCGTAATTTACCTCATACACGATATTCTTATGCCTTGGGTGAGTCGAACCAAGAGGTCTGTCAATTACGACGTGAACGTTCTTGCCTATCATATTCCGTCTCCTTCTCAAACGACCAGCTCATACTGATATTCCAGCGAATCCTGCGTTGCGATTCGGTTGCGTCTGGTGCACTCGCCGAGCTTGGTCATGCCCAGCTTCTCCATCGTCTTGTACGAAGCAACATTTTCACTGTCACAGCACGCTCGAAAGCACGTCGTTCCGTAATTGGCTTTGGCGTATTGTATGACAGCCTTCGCCGCTTCATAGGCGAATCCGTTGCCCCAGTACTTTCGATTCACAAGCCAAGCGAGCTCGCCGAAGCCTTGTTCAAAGTATACCGTCGCCGTTCCGATGTGCCTGCCCTCATAGAGCACGGCAAATTCCAAATACGCCGGCTGTTCCTTTTCCCACTCCAGCTCGACGTCTTGCAGAAAATGCAGTGCCTCCTCGGAATCCTCCTTAGGAAAGAAACACATGTATTTTGTGTTCTCCACATCCAACGCAAACTCGCAAAAAGACTGAAGATGCTCCGTGCCGAGTGGGCGTAATACAAGACGTTCTGTTTTGATTTCTACGCTTTTCACAGCATCTACCTCCACAGCTTCATGCGGTCGCTACAGCCCACCATGTTTAGCAAAGCTTCATCAACCGAATATAAAACTCAACTGCGCGACAAGCACAGTCTACTCGAATTCGTTCGTTGTTTCCGTGTATCATTCCGCGCTCCTCTTTGGAAAGGTCCATTGCGGAGAAACGGTACACGCGGTCGGAAATGCGACCGTAATGACGGCTGTCGGAGCACTGAATCATGAGGTACGGAGAGACAAGCGCTCCCTTCCACGTCGATGCCACAGCACTCGCTACGCGGTCCCAGCCCGCACAATCGGTTTTCGAGATTCGGCTCGGATTCATGCCGTATATCGGAGCAATGTCGATGCTCTCGTCACCGACCGTCTTTTTCAAATACGCAAGAGCGCTGTCCATCGTATCCAAAGGATTGAGGCGAATGTTCGACACCATCTCTGCCTCGGGCGGGATGACGTTGGGCGCAGAGCTTCCCTTCATCTGTGTAAATGCTACGGTTGTACGCATCAGAGCATTTAGCTCGCCACCGCTCTTCTTGCAAATCAAATCCAGCAATCCGGAGAAGCACCAGAGGTTCGCGAAGATCATTCGCATGCCGAAGCCAGAATGTCTGCCGAGCGTGTCAAACAGCTTCTTCACCGGCTCACTCAAATGCGCCTTGAAGGGATGCTTTTCGATCTTGCAGCACGCCTTTGACAAGATGCCAACCGGCGTGTGGGGCTTCGGTGCCGAAGCGTGGCCACCGTTTGACTTTGTAGTATAGCGCACGTCCATCATACCCTTTTCGCCGATACCGATCATGCCGCAGGGCTGACTGACTCCGGGGAATACATTTTCCACTACGGCTCCGCCCTCGTCAACGACCATCTCGGGTACGATGCCTTCTTTCTCAAAATACTCAACGATATGAACCGCGCCCATGCCGTTGATTTCTTCGCCGCCCGAAAATGCAAAATAAATATCGCTTTCCGGGGTAAAGCCTTGCGCGATCAAGGTGTCGGCAGCGTAAAGCACGCCGTTGATCGTCGCCTTTGTATCCAGCGTTCCGCGGCCCCAAAGAACGCCTTCCTCGAGGATGCCTTCGAAGGGAGGCTTCTCCCACATCTCCTCATTTACGGGCACGACGTCATAGTGTGCCATGAGCACCGAAGGCGCACCGTCGCCACGGCCTTTCCAGCGAAACAGAAGTCCGCGGTCCGGAAAACGCATGAACTCGCAAGTTGCGAATACGTTCGGGTATAGCTCGGGGAGCTTATCGATGAGCCCTTCGAATTCGGCATCGTCTTCAAGCTCGGAATTTCGGTATGATACGGTTTTGAAACGCACGAGAGTCTGCAGGTTCAAAATGGCCTTGTCCTTATCAAACTCCACTTCACCTTCAACAATCTGAGGCTGCTTTTTCGGCTTAAACGCCAAGGTGCGCACGATAATCACGAAAACCAACAGGCAAAGCGCCGCTATGAGCGCAATCAATACGTATTTCATCAGAGTGCTCCTTTTTTGTAAAGGATTCTCGCAACAGCGATTGTGAACACAACGCCCACGGGAACCATAATACCCACGGTAGACTCGTTGAGTGCGGGCACAAAGATAAAGAGCGCCAGCATAAGAATAATCGGTGCAATCGAGAGCTTGACATTCTTAGAAACGAACACTACCGCAAGACCACCGAACAATGCCGGCAAGATCATGTCAAATGCGGGTGCCAGTACCGGTGCCTCCAAGATGGGGGTGAGCGGGATGATCAGCACCACGCCGATGATAATAATAATCGTAGTTACGATTCCGGAAACCGCGATGGCGATGGTCGAGATAATCTCGCCCTCTTCGCTGCTCGCCTTTACACCCGCACGCTCCATTGCATCCAGTGCACAGGGGAGCTTCAGGTTTGCGATATTTCCGGTAACGAAGGAAAGATACGCACCACCCGCACCAAGCATCGGAACGTATGTGAACATCTCAACAATACCTACAGCCCAATACATCGGGAGAATCGCCACAAGTCCGTTAAGCAACGCATTGAAATTCGGAAGTGCATTGAAGATGATTCCTACGATAATCGGGAAGCTGAGGATAAGCGCAAAGAGCGTCAAACCCCAAATACGACCGTGTGTATGTACGCTTTCAAGATAAGTTTGCTTTTTCATATTCGTATCCCTCCTTATCTTAACCTAACCACGCGGTAATGGGCAGTGCCGCCGCCATGCCACCGATCAAGCTAAATGGCAAAGCGTAGTCTGTAAGCCAACGAGCATTTAGCTTTTTGGACAGCAATCCGCAGACTACCATGACAAGCGCCGAAACTACCATAACACACACGGGAATGAGTCCCGAGGTATCGCCCGAGAAAACGAGCGACACGTCGCAGAATACATAACCGAGGAACGCAGAAATCATACCGAGGAACATGGCGTTGTTGAAAATCTCACCCCATTTTCTGTCCCTCTGCTCCATGCCCTTGATGCCCTTTTGGATACGCTTTGTGCAAAGAGGCACAAGCAAAAGACCGATGATGATACCAAGAGTCATTACCCAAAGCACGGTTACGAAATCGGATGCGTTCGTAATCTGAGCGCCCGAGGGAAGCGAAACCTGCTCAAGAGTTGTTTCTGCCGCCACGGTTTCATAGCTGAGAGAGCCGATGACCGAGAGTCTCAGCCACGGAAGTGCGATTCCGAGCTTCTTCGAAAGCACCACTACTCCAACGAGTATGGAAACCGCCGGAGCCACGGTGAAAATAGTCGCCGCAATCACGGTCTTCTTTAATGTTTCGGTTGCGATTCCGAGTTCCTTTGCTCTTTTCCACGCTCGAACGAGGAAGGAGATCGATTGCGCCAGCACCACAACGATGATGATGCCCGCAATGACAAAGAGAATCGGATGATTTACATTGAATCTCATACTTGTCCTCCTTAGTAATCTATTGCGCCTAGCACGCGTCCATCTACATTCTACAACTCAAACTTGCCTACCGGTACTTCCACGCCCATCACCTCAAACGGTCCGGGTGTGACATTACCTGCAGGACGTTTCTTTCCGAAAAAGTCCGTATCGAATACGATGTTGCTTCCGTCCGGATTTTCATACGCCATCTCCGCATGATAGGATTCGCCCAAGGTGTCCGCGGACAGAAGTTCTGAGCCTACGCCACCAAGCAGCTCCGCATCCTTGATGCATACATATACCTTGTCCTTCTTTTCGGAAAGCTCTACCGTAATGCCCACTTCTGCGCAAACCTTTGCTTCCGGCTCGTGAGAGCATCCCACTGCACCGCCGAAATACGCATTTCCCTTTATCTGCACGGGAATCGCCCAGCGTCCCAAAGGATAAATGCTTCCGTACTTCTCAATTCGCTCTTTGCGCTCTTCCTCTGTATACTCCCACGGCATCTTTTCCGTACCGTTCGGATACTTATCGTAGGCAGAAAGACCTGACGGATGCAAATAGCATACGGAATCGTCCGGCACACCGTCCATAATCTGACCGCTCTCCTTGTTCTCCTTGCGAGGAGGCAGCGGCAAATGCTCGAAGAAGGTCATTGGCTTAATCGTCTTATCCTCATCCCCGTCAAACAGGAACAGGTTATTCACATAACGGTCGTCACCGCCCGTGAAATTGTTGTAGCCGGCCACTGCCGTATCGTGTGCAAAATGATACGGTGTCCATCTGGACAGCTCCTCACGAAGCAGGATTCTTCCCGCGAAAAGATTATGTACAAATGCTCCGCCCTGCGACAGATTTCTAAAGTTCATCTTAGACAAGAACAAATTGTGATCCACAAGGTACGGTCCGTGACATACCTCTACGAAGAAATCCTCCGACAGACTGTCAAAGAACACATTTCTGCTGATTCGCGTGCCCTGTGCCTGCCAATCCAGCCATACCGCACGGTAACAGCCGTAGACCTTGTTGTTCGTAATCTGCGTATCCAAAGACGCGTGCAGCTTAATTCCCGCTACCTCCGCACCGTGGAATATGCGCTTGTGATGTATATTGTAGATGGTATTGCCTTCAATGGTACTAAAGGCTCCACCCAAATGACCTACCATGCCTGCCTGCTCGCAATCGTGAATGACATTGTTGCGTACGATGTGACTTCCGATGTTGTCCTTGTGCCAGTTGCCTTGAAGGGCATGGAAGATTACCTCCTGCTCTCTCTGGGTACCACCCTTACCTTTTCCCTTCGGTCCTCTATCATGTCCGCTATCCAAGTCCTTACCGAGACTGACACCCACGCATTTGGTCTCGAAAATCAAGTTGTCTTCGATAATCCAGCCCTTACTCCAGTGCGGACCGATCATTCCCTCCTGCAGTGCCGTCGGGGGTGCCCACTGCGGAGATGCCTGACAAATCGTAAAGCCCTTTACCGTGATATAATTGAGTCCGGTCTTTTTCGGCCAGAAGCAGAACGGACGAACCGCGATTTCTACATCTTCCTCTCTCGGATCTGCCGTACCGAAATTAGCCCAGAGCTTTGTTGTCTTCTCTCCCGCTTCCGCGTACCATACAAGCTTCGAATCCTCCGGATACTTCGCCTGCGGCCAAACCTCGGGCTCGCGCAGCTTCTCTACCGATTCTGCCTCGTACAAAGACTTTCTGTTCAGATACACATCACCGAGATGGGGTACAAATGCCCCTTGAAACAGCCAGTCTCCGCACAAATCCTCTTTGAACGGGTTGCGCTCCGTGAACAAGCTGTTATCCACCTCGGCACTCCATACCTGACCGCCTTCATTCGTCCAATCCGTTACCGGCTCCGCACCGGTAATCACTACCTCTCCGTCTCCGGCAGACCGATACACGATTCTCGCGTCCTCGGTTCCGCCGTTTTCAGGACTTACCCACTCTCTATACACGCCTGCATGTACTACAACAACATCCCCTGCCACAGCAATCTGCGCCGCACGAGAGATCGTCAAAAACGGCTGTTCCTTTGTTCCCAAAGCCGCATCATTGCCTGTCTTCGCCACATGATACTCCATAAACTCCTCCTTACTACATCGCGGTTTTTGCATTTCAATCATTATACCACATATAAGTTCTCAGCGACACTCCGTTTGTCACCGAAAATACTACGCAGAAGGCAGTTTTGACAATAACACGACCGTTTCGACGTGTCCCGTTGCAGCAAACATATCAACCATCTGCACCTGCTTTACTTGATAGCCTGCCTCCTGCAGCGCCACCAGATCATTTGCCAGCGAGGTGGGCTTGCACGAGATGTAGACCATCGAATCCACACCGTAGTCGATGATCTTCTTCAGCGCCTTCGGATTCACACCCTCGCGAGGCGGGTCGATGACGATGAAGTCGGGGCGTTCCTCGATGACGTCGAGCATCTTCAGGACGTCGCCCGCGAGAAATTCGCAGTTTGTGAGGCCGTTGAGCTTCGCATTTTCCCGAGCGGCGATGACCGCCTCCTCGATGAGCTCCACGCCGATGACCTTCTTTGCCACGGGCGCCAGCAGCTGACCGATGGTGCCGGTGCCGCTGTAAAGGTCGAAGATGACCTTGTCTTTCGTCTCGCCGACCATGCGACGTGCCACGCTATACAGCACCTCTGCGCCGAGCGAGTTTGTCTGGAAGAAGGAAAATGGACTGATTCGGAACGTAAGCCCCAACAGCTCCTCCGTAAAATAATCCTGTCCCCACAAAAGCTCCGTGCCCTGGTCGGTGATGGTGTCGCCGGCGGTATCATTTGTCGTATGCAGAATGCCCACCAGCTCTCCCGTGAGCTCGAGCGCGCGAAGCGCCTCCACCCAGCCGTCTAACGAGCCGGTAAGCTCGGAGGTCGTAATCAGATCCACAAGAATCGCGCCGGTCTTCTGCGCCTTACGAACAAGCAAGTGACGAAGCACGCCCTCTTTGCGCATCTTGTGATAGTACGGAAGCCCCTGCTCCGCCATATAGTCAAGCGTTGTCTTCAAAATCTTTCGAAAATCCTCATCGACAATTCGGCATCCGATTGTCGTTACGATGTCGTAAAAGCTACCCTTCTTATGTAGTCCGAGCGCCAGTGGTCCGTTCATATACTCGTCGCCGAACGAGAACTCCATCTTGTTGCGGTACTCCCACTGCTTCGGGCTACCGAGAATCGGCAACAGCTCGTAGCTTCCTTCCGGTACCACTTTCGATAAAAGACGCAGCACCTGCTCTTGCTTCAGCTTCAGCTGTTCCTCATAGGGCAACGTCTGCAGACTGCAGCCGCCGCATACGCCAAAATGCGGACACAGAGGCGTCGCCGTCTCCAGCGGACTCTTTTCCAGCACCTGAAGCAGCATTCCTTCGCCCTTTTCCGTTCCGGTTTTCTTCACACGATACTCAATCTTCTGTCCGGGAAGAACACCCTTGACCATCATCTTGCGGCCCTCATCGATTACGACTCCTTTTCCGGAAAACTCGGTACGCAGTACCTCTCCGGTTCTAATCTCGCCACGCTTCATATACAACTCTCCTGACCTTTATTCTAACAGTTCGACTGTCGATTCGCATTTTCCGAAACACACGATGTATTCGCGTGCCGCAAAATAAAAAATAACGCTTTACTTTAGTTCTGTAAAGTGATACAATATGAATGTTAATACAACAATAACATTCCATTTTGATTATAATATCTTGATTGGAGGATTACAATATGGGAAAAGATATTCATACCCCTTCTGTTGATAAGCTGTTTCGTGCCATCCTTACGCTTGAGTCGTTGGACGAGTGCTATGCATTTTTCCAGGATGTCTGCACAATCAACGAGCTTCTGTCCGTTTCGCAGCGTTTTGAGGT
>JAZODS010000070.1:0-13455 GCA_045597165.1 Lachnospiraceae bacterium
TCATATCGAATCGAGCTGAGAAGCAGTATGGACGAGCGCTCCAAGTCACTGTTTTTAAAACGCTTGAATGGTGAGATTTTAAGATGCTCGGCAGGACGTCTTGTAAACAATCCGAGCAATTATCATATTGAATTTCGTCTGCTCGAAAAGAGCGACGGCGGATATCGACTACTGTTGAAGCTGTGTACACGTGTGGATCGCCGATTTTCGTATCGCAATGAAAGCGTTGCTGCCAGCATTCAGCCGGTAGATGCCGCGTACTGTATGTCCGCATTTTCCGAATTCTTTTCCGAGGATGCGCAGATTCTTGATCCGTTCTGCGGAGCGGGAACGATGCTGTTAGAGCGTGGCATACATTCCAAGGTGAAGATTGCTTTCGGAACGGATACGTTCGGAGAGGCGATAGAGAAGGCTAGAGCAAATGCGGGACGCACTCGCGTGATGGCGCATTTTATCCAGAGGGATTTCTTTGATTTTCGCCATGAGTCATTGTTTGATGAGATTGTTACGAATATGCCGTTTGATAAGAGCTTTGACGATCAGCCCGTTGATAATGTCTACAAGCAGTTTTTTGTGAAGGCAGCAACGCACTTGAAGCAAGGTGGAATCGTACTTATGGTTTCGCATAACCCTGCATTGGTAAAGCGATATATGACGGACGATTTTGAGCTGATGAAGCGCAAGAAATTGAGAGAGAAGCTTCCGATGGAGGCATTTTTGCTTCGTCGAGTATAGAAGAGGTGGATTCATGTTATTAGGTTCGCATGTCGGTATGAGTGGCAAGGAGATGTTTTTGGGCTCGGTAAAGGAAGCGATTTCTTACGGAGCCAATACATTTATGGTGTATACAGGCGCGCCTCAGAATACGAGAAGAAAAGCGATTTCCGAGCTTCGCATTGACGAAGGGCTTGCACTCATGCAAGAGCATGGAATCGAAAGGTTTGTTGTACATGCGCCGTATATTATCAATCTCGGTAATGCGGCAAATGCGGATACGTTCAAGCTGGCTGTGGATTTTCTTAAGGTCGAGCTCGAGAGAACGGCCGCGATGCACTGCGACACGATCGTATTGCATCCCGGTTCGCATGTCGGTGAAGGCGTAGACGCCGGAATCGCACAGATCGTTAAAGGCTTAAATGAAGTGTTATCGGCAGAAGAGCCGGTACGAATTGCGCTTGAAACGATGTCCGGAAAGGGAAGCGAGCTCGGTAGCAGCTTTGAGGAGCTTGCGAGAATTTATGACGGAGTCGTACACAACAATAAGCTTCGTATTTGCATGGATACGTGTCATATGAGCGACGCGGGCTATCCGGTGCGCGAGGATTTTGATTCGGTAATTGAACAGTTGGAGCGGTATTTTCCGGTGAACCAGGTGGCGTGCATTCATCTAAATGATAGTGTGAATCCGCAGGGAGCTGCGAAGGACCGTCATGCAAATATCGGTTTCGGTGAGATTGGTTTTGAGACGCTGTGTGGTATTGCTCACCGCGAGGAGTTTGCGAACACGCCGATCATTCTGGAGACGCCGTACGTTGCGCGTGAAGGAAGCAAGGTAAGAGAGTTCTCGCCGTATCGCATGGAGCTGCAGATGCTTCGTGAAGGCGTGTTCGATGCGACACTACTTGAACGCATTCGTAAGGAGGCACTTGGAGAGGCATGAGTACGTTACGAATACGCCGGGTGTCGGAATATGCAGATTATCCGGAAGAGCTGTTAGAGCCTCTGAGAAGACGTAAGATTGAGGCTTGTAGGCTGGATACGAAGAAGGCTGAGCTTCGTGCGGCCGGTGCATTGCTTCGTGAGACACTGGAGGCAGACAGTTATATTGTAGAAGGACCGTTGCAGCTTGAGTACCTCTGTTACGGAAAGCCGTATTTGGAAGACCGAGCACGGCATTTTAGCATATCGCACTCCGGAGATTTGGTGGCTTGCATCGTGGATTGCCGTGAGGTCGGTATCGATATTGAGAAGATACGACCGGTGAATCCTCGAATTGCCGAGCGCATTTTAAACGAGGAAGAGCAAGCAGAGCTTTCGGCGGTGTCGGAAGAAGAAAGAGACGAGGCATTGATTCGCATTTGGACACGCAAGGAAAGTGTTGCGAAGTGTCTTGGTGGTGGTATCTTTCGAAATCCGAAAGAGCTTCCGATGGACGAGTTTGAAATCACGACGGAACGTTATGGTGAGTATTTTGTGTCGATCGCAACTCATAAGTGATAGCGGTGCAAGCTGAGAATATTTTGATGGTTATAGATCGCAAGAGAAATGCGGCGACTAGAATGAATACGCAAGGAGATACGAGATGGAAGTGTGGTACTACGAGGTTGTAAGCATAGACGGAGATTACGCGAATTTGAAGCGCACGGATATTGACCTGGATGATGTAAAGCTCGTGGCAAGAGCGTTGCTCCCGGACAGCATTCAAGTCGGAAGTCGACTGAAGTACGAATGCTTCCAGTATGATATTGAAGAGTGATGTTGCTGCGCAAGTGATATTCGGCTTACAGCGAGTGATATTGCTACGCAAGTGATATTCGGCTTACAGCCGAGTGATATTGCTATGCAAGTGATATAAAAAACTAAAAGCCTGAGAAGCTGGAACTTCTCAGGCTTTTAGTTTTTTATCTAATTAGCGGCTAGTTTGAATTAGTCGTTCTTCTCAACCTCAGCCATCTTCATTGCACGAACCTTAAGAGAAAGACCGAAGAGGTTAATGAAGCCCTCTGCATCTCTGTGGTCATACAAATCACCGGTAGTGAAGGAAGCGATGCTCTCGTTGTACAAGGTGTACGGAGAGGTAGTTCCCTGCTTAATGATGTTGCCCTTGTAGAGCTTGAACTGAACCTCACCGGTTACGTACTTCTGAGTGGACTCTACAAATGCCTGGAGTGCCTCGCGAAGAGGTGTAAACCAAGTTCCTTCGTATACTACGTTAGCAAAACGGTTTGCAATTTCCTTCTTGCAGGAGAGAGTAGCACGGTCAAGAATCAACTCTTCGAGCTGAGTGTGAGCCTCCATAAGGATTGTACCACCGGGAGTCTCATATACACCACGGGACTTCATACCAACGACACGGTTCTCAACGATATCGATGATACCGATGCCGTGCTTTCCGCCGAGTACGTTCAAGTCACGAATGATATCGGAAGCCTTCTTGCGAACGCCGTTGATTGCAACAGGAGCACCCTCTTCAAATGTAAGGCTAACAACCTCGCCCTCCTCGGGAGCCTTCTCCGGAGTTACGGAGAGTACGAGCAAATGGTCGTAATTCGGTGCATTAGCCGGATCCTCGAGCTCAAGACCCTCATGGCTGATGTGCCACAGGTTACGGTCGCGAGAGTAGCTGCTGTCAGCAGAGAACGGAAGGCTGATGCCGTGTGCTTCACAGTACTCAATCTCAGCCTCACGGGAATCCATAGTCCAGTAAGGACTTCTCCAAGCAGCGATAATCTTAAGATCGGGAGCGAGCGCCTTGATACCAAGCTCGAAACGAACCTGATCGTTACCCTTACCGGTTGCACCGTGGCAGATAGCGGTAGCGCCTTCCTTACGAGCGATCTCAACGAGCTTCTTTGCAATCAAAGGACGTGCCATAGAGGTACCGAGGAGGTACTTGTTCTCGTATACGGCATTTGCCTTAACGCAAGGAATGATGTACTCGTCAGCGAACTCGTCGTTTACATCCAAAATGTATAATTTCTCGGCGCCGGAGTACTTAGCTCTTTCCTCAAGACCGTCCAGCTCGCTGTCTTGACCACAGTCGATACAGCAGCAGATTACATCGTAATCGTAGTTTTCCTTCAACCAAGGAATGATAGCGGTAGTGTCCAAACCGCCGGAATAAGCAAGGACAACTTTTTCTCTCATGATGAAATCCTCCTAAAATGTAAGTTTCAATTCGTTACATATGTCATAGATATAAAAATACACCCTATTGAACATAAATTCAAGCCCTTTTTCAAAGAATTTTGCGAATGAACAGATTGCATAACGAAACGGTATTCGCTATAATCTATGGGAAACAAATCAGGGCAATTCTTTATGTAGGAAACAGTGCGGGTTTTCAAGTGCATTGCGAATATTTAATATTAAGGGAGAAACCGATGAAGCAAAATGCAACGGTATATCTGGCGAGCGCCTCTCCGCGTCGTAAGGATATTCTTTCACAATTGGGTATAAAATTTCAGGTTATTACGAGCGACGTGGATGAGACATCAACCATTACGAAGCCGGATGAGCTTGTTAAGGAGTTATCGCGCAGAAAGGCTATGGATGTCGCGGAGAAGCTTTCCGCCGCGAATGCATTTGGCTCCGGAAGCAAGACTTTCGATGAAAATGCATCACATGGCAACCGTACATGCGAATTGATCATCGGCTCGGATACGGTTGTGGCAGTGTTAGATGAGATTTTAGGGAAGCCGTCCGACCGAGAAGATGCTATGCGTATGATTCGCTTGCTGTCGGGTCGATATCATGAGGTGTATACGGGAGTTACGCTTGTAATGAAGGACGGAAGCGACACACGTATCGATACCTTTTATACGGTAAGCAAGGTGTTTGTTATGGCAATGTCCGAGGAAGAGATTGCGTCCTATGTGGATCTCGGCACTTGCTACGATAAGGCCGGTGCATATGCAATACAAGAGGAGTTCGGAAAGTACATCGAGCGCTTTGAAGGCGATTACTATACGATTATCGGGCTGCCGATGAATGAATTGTACAAAAAGCTAAAGGAAAACGATATTATTTTAGTATAGTATTCGGTATTGCATTTTTTCATGCTCGGTTGTATAATTATAAAAAATCACAATGGAATATGAATATATATTCGCGACGACGTATAATATATGAAGCATAATTTAAGGAGGACGACATGATTAAGGTTGGTATTCTCGGTTCGACAGGATATGCGGGACAAGAGCTGGTTCGTTTGCTTTTGCAGCACAAGGAAGTTGAGATTGTATGGTATGGCTCCAGAAGCTATATCGATGAGAAGTTCAGCAGTGTATTCGGTAATATGTTTAAGCTCGTTGAGAATGTATGCTCCGGCGAGAATATGGAGGAGCTTGCAGCACTTGCGGATGTTATCTTCACGGCTACGCCTCAGGGCTACTGTGCATCGCTTGTGAACGACGAGGTGCTTGAGCAGGTTAAGATTATCGATTTGAGTGCCGACTATCGTCTGAAGGACGTAGAAACGTATGAATCTTGGTACAAGCTTACGCACCAGAGTCCGCAGTATTTGGACGAAGCGGTTTACGGCTTGTGTGAGATCAATCGTGAGGACATTAAGAAGTGCCGTCTGCTTGCGAATCCCGGATGCTACACCACATGTTCGATTATGACGTTGTATCCGCTCGTTAAGGAAGGCTTGATCGATACGAACAGCATTATTATCGATGCAAAGTCCGGAACGTCCGGAGCGGGAAGAGGAGCTAAGGTTCCGAATCTGTTTTGCGAGGTAAATGAGAACATTAAGGCATATGGCGTTGCAAATCACCGTCACACCCCTGAAATCGAGGACCAGTTGAGCATTGCGGCAGGCAAGCCGGTATATGTTACATTTACTCCTCACCTCGTACCGATGCAGAGAGGTATCTTAGTAACCGCATACGCAAGTTTGCTTCCTTCCGTTACAAAGGAGCAGGTGGAAGAGGCGTATAAGAAGTATTACGGTGATGAGTATTTTGTTCGTCTGTTGCCGTACGGAAGTTGTCCGGAGACGAAGTGGGTGTCCGGTAGTAACTTCGTAGACATTGGCTTTAAGTTCGATGAGCGTACAAACCGTATCGTTATGATGGGTGCACTCGATAACCTTGTTAAGGGTGCTGCAGGTCAGGCAATTCAGAATATGAATCTCATGTTTGGCTTGGATGAAGCAGAGGGCTTGCGCGTAGTACCGATGTTCCCGTAGAACATTTTGTTGTACATTTGACTGTACATGTTGCGTAACTAAGGAATCACGATTTGTTGTGAGACTGTAATAAATGGAGGATTGTTATGAGAAAATTCAAGGGCGGAGTTACGACTCCCAAGGGCTTTACCGCAAGCGGTGTGTTTGCGGGCATCCGTAAGAAAAAGAAGGACATCGCACTGGTTTACAGTGAGGCACCGTGTGTTGCGGGTGCAACCTTTACGACAAATGTTGTGAAGGCGGCTCCGGTTACTTGGGATATCGAGCTTTTGCATAATAACAAAGCGAAGCATGCCGTAGTTTTGAACAGTGGTATTGCAAATGCTTGCATGGGCGAGCAGGGCGTTCAGGACAACTACCGTATGGCTTTGGCTACCGCAGAAGCGCTCGGTGTAGAGGCGGATCAGGTATTCACCGCATCTACCGGTATTATCGGTCAGCCTTTGCCGATGGATGTTGTTGAGAAGGGAATCGCTATGGCCGCAGAGGCTTTGTCCGATACCGAAGAGAGCGGTATGATGGCTGCAGAGGCGATTATGACAACCGATACCGTCAGCAAGACCGTTGCTTGCTCCTTTATGGTCGGCGAGGAAAATGAAATCGAGATTCTTCTCGGCGGCATGTCTAAGGGTTCCGGTATGATTCATCCGAACATGGCTACGATGCTCAGTGTCGTAACAACAGACATTGCAATTGATGAAGCACTTCTTCAGGAAGCGGTTTCTCAGGTTGTAAGCGAAACCTTCAATATGATTTCCGTTGACCGCGACACTTCTACGAACGATACGTTTATCGTGTTGGCAAATGGACTTGCGGGCAACGAGAAGGTTACAACGAAGGACAGCGTATATGAGGAGTTTGTTAAGGCATTGTTCCTTGTATGCAAGGATCTGGCGAAGAAGATGGCAAGAGACGGAGAGGGCGCAACGAAGCTTCTCGAGGTTAAGGTAAAGCATGCTAAGACGAAGCAGGATGCTGTATTGCTTTCGAAGGCCGTAGTATCCTCGAACCTCGTAAAGGCTGCATTTTTCGGTAGCGATGCGAACTGGGGACGTGTTCTTTGTGCGATGGGCTACTCCGGTGCACAGTTCAAGCCCGAGCTTGTTGACATTGCGATTCGCCATGAGGACGACGAGATTGAGCTCGTTGCCAACGGTATGGCAATTGAGTATTCGGAGGAGATGGCTTCCGAATTGCTCGCAAAGGAAAAGGTTACATTTATCATCGATTGCAAGGACGGATATGAGCGTGCAACCGCATGGGGCTGTGATTTGACCTATGACTATGTAAAGATTAACGGCGACTATCGCTCATAATTTCGGAGGATTCGAACATGAACAAGGATATGAACCATGTACTGTTGAAGGCGCAGACATTGATCGAGGCACTTCCGTACATTCAGAAGTTCAACAACAAGATTGTAGTAGTAAAGTACGGCGGAAGCGCAATGCTTGACGAGGAGCTCAAGAGAAATGTAATTAAGGACGTTGCTCTTTTGAAGCTCGTTGGTATGCACCCCGTTATTGTACATGGTGGCGGCAAGGAGATTAGCAAGTGGGTATCCTACATGGGTAAGGAGCCTCAGTTTGTAGGCGGTCTTCGTGTTACCGACGAGGAGACGATGGGCGTTGCCGAGATGGTATTGAACAAGGTGAACAAAAGCCTCGTTCAGCTCCTTCAGGAAACCGGCGTAAAGGCAGTAGGCCTTTCCGGAAAGGATGGCGGCATGCTTCTTGTTGAGAAGCTGTTGTTTGAAGGACAGGATATCGGTTTCGTAGGAGACATCAAAGAGGTCAACACGAACATCATCGATACGTTGATTCAAAATGATTACGTTCCCGTAATTGCACCGATCGGTATGGATAAGGATTTCTGCTCCTACAACATCAACGCAGACGATGCCGCATGCGCGATTGCTCAGACGCTTGGTGCTGAGAAGCTTGCATTTTTGACGGACATCGAAGGTGTATATAAGGATAAGGACGATCCGTCCTCGTTGCTTTCCGTACTGACGCTGCAGGATGCAGAGCAGTTGATGGAGGATGGCTATATCGGTGGCGGTATGCTCCCGAAGCTTCGTAATTGTATCGATGCGGTAAAGGGCGGCGTATCCAGAGTTCATATTTTGGACGGTCGTAAGCCTCACTGTCTGTTGCTTGAGTTCTTCACGGCAGAAGGTGTCGGAACCGCAATTGTTGAGGATGAGCACTAAGCTGCATTCCCTTTGAATTCATAACCAAACGTCTGAAATCAGGCGTTTGGTTTCTCATTTTTCAATAATACCTTAAAGGAGAGAGACTTATGGAAAAGCAGGCATTGATGAACGTAGCCGAGAGTGTGCTGATGCATACCTACAATCGTTATCCTCTTGTTTTGGACCGTGGTGAGGGTGTTTATCTGTATGAGACAGACGGAACGAAGTACTTGGATTTCGCAGCCGGTATTGCAGTATTTGCGCTCGGTTATTCCAATGAAAAGTACAACGCAGCACTGAAGGAGCAGATCGATAAGCTGCTTCACACCTCCAATTATTATTACAATGAGCCCGCAACCTTTGCGGCAAAGGCTTTTGTAGAAGCGTCCGGAATGGATCGCGTGTTCTTTACGAACAGCGGTACGGAAGCCATTGAGGGTGCAATTAAGCTCGCACGTAGATATTACTATAACAAGCACGGCGTGGCCGACAGTGAAATCATTGCGATGAATCATTCCTTCCACGGAAGAAGCATGGGCGCATTGTCCGTTACCGGCACGAAGAAGTATCGCGAGCCCTTCGGGCCGTTGATCGGTGGCGTTGTGTTTGCCGAGTACAACAACTATGAGGATGTCATTTCGAAGGTTACCGATAAGACTGCTGCCATTTTGATGGAGCCGGTACAGGGTGAGGGCGGTATCTATCCCGCAAATCCCGAGTTCCTCAAGAAGCTTCGCGCATACTGCGATGAGCACGATATTCTTTTGATTTTCGACGAAATTCAGTGCGGTATGGGCAGAACCGGTACGTTCTTTGCTTACCAGGGCTACGATGTAATGCCCGATATCGTTACAAGTGCGAAGGCACTCGGTTGCGGTGTTCCGGTCGGAGCATTTGCGGCAAAGGAGGCTGTGGCAAATGCAATGGTTCCCGGAGATCACGGTACGACCTACGGTGGCAATCCGTTCGTATGCAAAGCGGTTGAGACGGTATTCGAAATCTTTGGCGAGATGAATCTTACGGACCACGTAAAGAAGGTCGGCAAATATCTTTGGGATTGTCTCGAAAAGGTTGTGGAGGACTATTCCTTCGTTGTTGCACATCGCGGTGTCGGCCTTATGCAGGGTCTTGAGTTTTCCGTTCCGGTAGGCGATATTGTGCGCAAATGCATGGAAAACGGATGCATTTTGATTGCCGCAGGCACAAATGTCATTCGTTTTGTTCCGCCGTTGGTAATTACGGAGGAGCATGTAGACGAGATGATGGTTGCACTTCGCAAGACACTCGATGCCGTGACTCTGTAAGCGATACGGACAGTATAACTGAATAGAATAAAACAGGTCCCCACGTGGAGATACTACATTTACTATGTATTTGAATTGAGTATTTGGAGGTGCTTCATGTGGGGATTTCTTATTGCCATTTTGTCGGGTACGTTGATGAGCGTGCAAGGAGTGTTTAATACCGGACTTACGAAGCAAAGCAGTATGTGGTCTGCGGCGTCATTTGTTCAGTTTACCGGTTTTTTGACCTGCCTGGCGATATGGCTGTTTCGCGATCGGACGAATATGCTTAGACTGTTTTCGGTCGATAACAAATGGATGCTGACCGGTGGTATCATCGGAGCATTTATCACATTTTCCGTAGTGAAAAGCATCGAAGAGTTGTCTCCGGCGAAAGCAATCTTAACGATTGTAATCTCTCAGCTCGTTGTCGCATACGGCATCGAATTGTTCGGATTGTTCGGAGCGGAGAAGGTCGCATTTGAGTGGAGAAAATTAATCGGAATTTTGATTGCGCTTGTCGGAATAGTGACATTTCAATGGTAAAATTCACTTGCGCTTTGATGGGTTTTCGATTAAAATAGGTGTGTGTGGTTTGCGTATTTGCGGAAAGAAGGCAATATGCATCATGTTATGAAGGTAACCGGGTATGTTCTGTTTGGTGTAACCATACTGATATGCGGCATTTGGGCGTTGTGCTCTTGGAGCCGGGAAGAGGGGTTTGTACTTGAGCGCGAAGAAAAGGCAGAAGAATCAAAAGAAGAAGGGACAGAAGAAAAAGCAGAAGCTTTGGATCCGCCTTCTGAAGCTGGGAATCAAGCTGGGAGTCAAGGCAGTAGTCCTACTGAAGCTGTACAAAAAGTTCAGCGGATTTTCGTCTACGTCTGCGGAGAAGTCCAAAGGCCGGGAGTCTACGAGCTCGAGTTGGAAGATAGAATTCAGCAAGCAATAGAGGCCGCGGGTGGCTTTACGGAACAGGCTGCTGTGAACTATCTGAATCTCGCGGATTGGATTGTCGACGGACAACAGATATATGTGCCGACGCTGGATGAGGTTGTGAATCGACCGAGTGAAGAACCGGATACGCCGCAAGGCAACGGTCAAGAACTGTTGGTTAACATCAATACGGCCGGTGTGGATGATTTGAGTCGTCTTTCCGGAATCGGTGAGCAGCGTGCGAAGGATATTATCACGTATCGTGAGATGAACGGAGCATTTTCCTGCATTGAGGACATCATGAAGGTGTCGGGGATTAAGGAATCTACGTTCAATCGTATCAAAAATCAGATTTGTGTTTAAGAACACGTTTTGGAGGAACGAATGGATAAGAGAGTTCTCGTAGTGGATGATGAGAAGATTATTGTGAAGGGAATTCGCTTCAGCTTGGAGCAGGACGGTATGCAGGTGGATTGCGCGTATGACGGCGAGGAGGCTGTACGTATGGCTTCCGAGAACGATTACGACATCATTCTTTTGGACCTGATGCTTCCTAAGATGTCCGGCTTTGAGGTGTGCTCGAGCATCCGTGAGTTTTCCTCGGTTCCGATCATTATGCTTACCGCTAAGGGCGATGATATGGACAAGATTTACGGCCTTGAGTTCGGAGCGGACGATTACATTACAAAGCCGTTCAATATTCTTGAGGTAAAAGCGAGAATTAAGGCCATTTTGCGTAGAAACGACAAGTCCCAGCAGGCTAAGAGTACGAGTCGCAGCATTACCGTTAAGGGCATGCGCTTAGAATGCGAAAATCGTCGTGCGTATGTGAACGGACGCGAGGTTCGTCTGACTGCTAAGGAATTTGATGTATTGGAGCTTTTGCTTACCCATCCAGGAAAGGTATATAGCCGTGAGAACTTGATGAACATCATCTGGGGCTATGATTATCTCGGCGACGTTCGTACGGTCGACGTTCATGTACGTCGTCTGCGCGAGAAGATCGAAGCGAACCCGAGTGAGCCTCAGTATGTACATACGAAGTGGGGCGTTGGCTATTATTTTGATAACGATGAAGAAGATAACGCGAAGAATTAGTTTACAGATATACATTTTTCTTTTTATCATGATTGCGGGGATACTGGCCTGCATGTTTATTTCGTTTGCCACCGTGCGTCATTACGAGCAGACGTATCTGGACGGTTACAAGGAGACTCTTATCGGGTATTGTAACCGTATCTCAAATCAGGTTCAAAGCACAGGATACCTGTCGCAACCAAATGAAAGCCTTAACAACGAATTGAATACGATAGGTGAGCTGTTTAACGGAAGACTGCTTGTGATTGAAAAGAGTCATAAGGTGGTATACGACAGCTATGCTTTGTTGACGAGAAAGATTGCGATTACCTCTCAGGTTTCTATGGCTATGAAGGGCAATCAGATTGTGTATACGAATGATGACACGAAGCAGGCTGTGTTTTATATTCCGATTGTCCCGATGGAGAGTAAGGACCCGATTGGTGTTATGCTTTTTGTACTCTCGACTGCGAAGCAGCACGCGCACATTCAGCAGATGCGTGAAAATGCACTGGCATTTTCCTTGCTGTTTTTGCTGTTGTTGACGATTGCGGGCTGGTTTGTATCCAGAAAACTTGTCATCCCGCTTAAGAACGTTACGGAATCGTTACGACACATTTCCGACGGTTTGACGAACGAAGCACCGGCGGTAGATGAGTACCGAGAGGTGTCCGTTATTTCCAGTGCAACGAACGATATGCTTACGAAGATCAATCAGCTCGATTCGTCCAGACAGGAGTTCGTATCGAACGTGTCGCATGAGCTGAAGACACCGATGACATCTATGAAAGTGTTGGCGGATGCGTTGTTGACTTCTCCGGATGTACCGGCTGAGATGTATCGCGAGTTTCTCATTGATATCAACAACGAGATCGATCGCGAGAACGAGATCATTTCCGACCTTCTGACGTTGGTGCGCATGGACAAGAAGGCATCGACTCTCAATTTGAAGACGACACAGATGAACGAAATTCTCGCTATTGTTATGAAGCGCGTTAAGCCATTGGCAGAGGCATCCGACATCGAGATGGTGCTTGAGAGCTTCCGAGAGGTTACGGCCGACGTAGACGAGGTGAAGCTGATCATTGCGCTTACGAACATTATGGAAAATGCGGTGAAGTACAATCGCCAAGGCGGTTACGTTCACATTTCGCTCAACGCGGATTTGAACTATTGCTACATCACGGTCGAAGACAACGGTATCGGAATTCCCGAAGAGTCTTTGACCAGAATATTCGATCGATTCTACCGAGTGGACAAGGATCGATCGCGTGAAAGCGGCGGTACCGGTCTCGGTATGTCTATTGCACAGGACATTGTTACCGCACATAAGGGCTTGATTAAGGTGTACAGTCGCGAAGACGAGGGCACAACGGTTACGATTCGACTTCCGCTTGTGAATGCGAAATTTCGTCGTGAATCCGAAGACAATGAAGGGACGGAGCTGAAATGATGAGAAGATATATGTTTGTGCTTCTGTGCATTGTTTTGATGCTTTTGCCCGGTTGTACAAAGGAAGAGGAACAGAAAGAGTATGATATCCTCGTGTATGCATTGGACAGCGAGAAGCAGACGATTGTAGGGCACGGCTATCAGTTCCGTTCGACGGAATTGGAAGAACGTATCGAGGAGCTGTTTGCGGAGCTGCAGGTTTCGCATAGCTCCGGACAGTATTACTCCGCGCTTACGCAGGCTATGTCTTTGGACCGATGGTCCTACTCCGTGAACGGAACGTTGATTTGCTATTTTTCCAACGCTTATAACAACTTAGACGGTGCGATAGAGGTGCTTTCGCGTGCGGCAATTGTAAGAACCTTGACGCAGCTGCCGGAAATCAAGAGCATTGAGTATATTGTCGGTGGAAGTGCATTGATGATTAACAACTACATTGTCGGCGCGATGAACGAAGACACCTTTGCCTACTCGATTGAAACTAAGCCGATGCGTGTAAATGCTACGCTGTATTTTGCAGATCCTCAATTGAACGGTTTGGTTGCTACGGAAACCACGTTGTTCTCCGATGAAGCACACACGATGGAGTGGCTCGTTGT
>JAZODS010000071.1:0-32354 GCA_045597165.1 Lachnospiraceae bacterium
CCGGTCTTTCCGCCAACCAAATAGCCTTCTACCTGTGCCGGTGTTGCCGTTCCGGATTCAACCGTCAAGTACGTTGCGTCCTTCATGAAATCGGAGGTGGCTTCCGTTACGGTGTTGCGTACGAGTGCGTCCTCTACCTCGTATACGGTTGCACCCTTTGCGTCTATGATTTCCTGAACAACGTGCGGGCGATAATAGTAGCCGCCGTTCACAAGCGAGCTGTACGCGGCCGCTATCTGAATCATGCTTACGTTAAAGCCCTGACCGAAGCTACTCGTCGCAAGCTCGGTAATGTTCAGGTTTGTCTCGTCAATCAAAATGCCCGAAGCTTCGCCGGGAAGGTCCAAGCCGGTCTTCGTGCCGAGACCGAAATGATCCTGATAGTAGCGGAACACTTCACGACCTTCCTTTTCCGCAATATCGATCAATGCCATATTACAGGAGAACATCAAAGACTGTGACAAGGAAATCGTTCCGTGACCGGTCTTCTTATTACAGTGAATCGACCACTCGGCAATGTCCATATGTCCGTCACAGCGGAAGCTCGTGCCCGTTCCGACCACAGCCTCTTCGAGCGCTGCGGCAACGGTAAGACATTTGAACGTGGAACCGGGCTCGTACGTATCGTTCACGCAGAAGTTACGCCACATCTTGTTGAGCGCATCGATCTGCTGCTGCTCGCTCATCGCGTCAAGCGCCTCTTGCGAATATACGAAACTCAGATCTCTCGGATTGTTCAAATCGTAACCCTCGTTGGAGGCCATCGCGTAGATAGCGCCGGTATTCGGGTTCATCATGATAACGCCGATGTTTTCACAACGATACTGCGACAAGAACTCTTCAATCTTCTGCTCTACAACACCTTGGATGTAGACGTCGATCGTCGAAACAATCGTATCGCCGGGAGTTGCCTCCCACACCTTCTTTACGATGTTGAGTTCGGAATCGTAATAGCCGGACTCTCTTCCGTCCGTACCGTTCAAATACTCGTTGTAATACTGCTCTATGCCGTACGTGCCGACATTTCCCTTGTTCGTAAAGCCAAGCACGTGCGATGCCAGCGAATTGTACGGATAATTTCTCACGTACTCGGTCTCAAACCAGACGCCCTTTATGACCTTGTGGTTCGCCTTCTGCAGCTCGTTGAAGGTTGCAACCGCTTCATACGGCTGGTTTTTCAAAAGCACGTAATAGTAGCTCTCTTTGTTTTTCTCCAGAATGTCTCTCAGCTCGGCCTCATTTAGCGAAAATGCTTCTACGAGTGCATCCACCGTCGGCTCGAGGAACAGCTTGTTGGAAAGCACGACCTGCGGATCCAAAATGACGTGATAGACCTTCTTGCTTACCGCAAGCTCTACTCCGTTTCGGTCCGTAATCGTTCCACGCTGGAACGGAACAACTGCGCTAACGTAGCTCTGATGGCTCAGTACGTTGTTGCTGTATTCCGTGCCCTTCGCAATTCGGAGATAAATCATTCTTCCGATCAAAAACACAAAAAGACCCATAACAACAAGCAGAATGCCCATGGCCGCTTTCTGCATGTTACGGGTGAAGTATTTTCCCTTTTTCTCATTCGACGGTTGTCTTCTTCTACTCATCTTACTACTCCATTCTTCCGCCGTCTGACGTCGCAAACTATGATTCGTCAACAAACTCATTTACGACAACAAGGGGCTTGACGCCCCAATGTTATCTGAGAATTCTATTCAATATTTCTTGTACTGCACTTACCTGCTCAGCCTCTGTTTCCGGGATAGCGGAGTACTGTCTCACGTATCCGGTGTCAGCGTAGCTGAACTCGATGATCTGGTTGTGATTCGGGAATACCATTCCCATCTCTCCGACCGCTACCTCGTAAACCTCGTTCAGGTCTACATCGGCTGCGATGTTGGCAAGACGTGAATCATTTTCCTGGGACAGGGCGAACAGCTCGTCCTCAAGGGAATTGATTGCCTTGTCCACCTCAGTAATGTTTGCCGATACCGACAAATACTGAATTGCAAGTGCACATATAACGACCAGTGCGATTCCGAGCATGGCAACGGTCAAGAAGTCGATGTTTCTTCTGAAGCCCAGAATCGACTCTTCGCGATTTTGGTACTCTCTCTCCTCTTGCCATCTCCGCTCGATTCGCGGGTCTCTCTCCGGAGCCGGTGCAAGCTTTCTCGCAGCCGTTCCGGTGACATATGCTTGATTGCGTAGTCTTCTGTTATTCTCTTGTTCTGCATACGAGTACTTGCGTTGTGCTCCCATAGTAATCTTCCTTTCTGTTCTTGTCCGCCCTCTTCGGCAGACTCAACTTATATTCTTTCGAAAATGCGTAGCTTCGCGCTTCGCGACCTGCTGTTCTCTTCCATCTCCCGATCCGTCGGTGCGATCGGCTTTCTCGTAACATTTCGCCCGAGCGGCTTCTTTCCGCATACGCACACGGGGAAATTCTTCGGACACGTGCACGGGTCCTCATTTCTCCGGAAGCAATTCTTCACGATACGGTCCTCAAGGGAGTGAAATGTAATGACGCACAGTCTTCCTCCCGGCGCCAAATAACGAATCATACCGTCCAGCGATTCCTGCAGCACGCTGAGCTCTCGGTTCAATTCGATTCGGATTGCCTGGAATGTCTTCTTGGCCGGATGTCCTCCCGCCATACGTACCTTCATCGGAATAGCAGCCTTGATGATGTCTACAAGCTCTCCCGTCGTCTCGATTCTCGCACGCTCTCTCGCCATAACGATGTGCTTTGCGATGTTCTTGGCGAAGGAATCCTCGCCGTATTCCTTTATCATGTGATACAGCTCCTGCTCGCTGTAATCGTTAACAATGTCGGCAGCGGTCCTTTCCATACGGTCGTCCATGCGCATATCCAACGGCGCGTCCTCCATGTAGGAAAACCCTCTCTCCGGGGTGTCCAGCTGATACGAGGAAACTCCGAGGTCCAGAAGAATTCCGTCCACCTTTTCGATTCCCAAATCGGCAAGCACCGTCGTCATATTCTCATAATTGCTTCTTACGATCGTGATACGGTCGCCGTACGGTGCCAAGCGCTCTCTTGCCGCACGTATCGCATCCGCGTCCTGATCGATTCCGATCAAACGGCCGCTTGTCAGCTGCTCTGCCACTTTCGAAGCATGTCCTGCTCCACCAAGCGTTCCGTCCACGTATATTCCGGTTGGTTTAATATTCAGTCCTTCAATTGTTTCCTCAAGCAGTACGGATACGTGTTGAAACTCATTCATACTCGTGACCCTCCGTATTAGAAGCTGATTCCGTACTCGGACAAATGCTCTGCCACTTCATCCATCGAGGTGTAATTCGAATTCTCTTCCCAGCGTTCCTTGCTCCAGATTTCAACCTTGTTCAGGTTGCCTACCGAGATAATGTCCTTCACAAGGCCTGCGGTCTCACGAAGCTCAGCCGGAATCAATACTCTACCCTGCTTGTCCACTTCGCAGTCCTCTGCGCTTGCCATGAAGAATCTCTTAAGTTGTCTTGCCTCACGGGTACCGGGCAGCTTTGCGAGTTCGTCAAGGAACAAATCCCAATCCTCTTGTGAATACATACAAAGACAACCGTCAAGTCCGAGCGTAACAATAAAACGGTCCCCAAGCTTCTCGCGAAACTTAGCGGGCACGATGATACGTCCCTTGGCGTCAAGGCTATGACTATGTTTTCCGGTGAACTTGAGTCCCATTGCCTTTGAAATCCTCCACTTTGCACCACTGGATGTGGTTTTGACACCACTTCCCTCCACTTATGAGCCATTTTACACGCATTTGAATCGAATTGCAATAGGGAATTTGCGTTTTTGCATAAAAATTTTGGTGTTTTTCTCGGACGGCACGTCATTTTTGCCGTCATCGACGTCTTTTCGCAATAAAAAAAGCCGAAAGCCAATGCAAAATGCATGAAGCTTTCGACTTCTCAGTCCGTTCGTATTTCGTTTTGTTATTTCGTTTTGCTCTTCTTCCAGAGGAAGATGTAGGCCACAACACCAATGAGCACCAAAAGGCCGCTCAGCAGCTGCGAAACTGCCAAAGGCGTTCCCCACAAAAACAGCTGGTCGGTACGAAGTCCCTCAATCCAAAGACGACCAAGTCCATAGCCGATCAAGTAGAGAAGAAAGATCTCCCCATGGAAGCGCTTATGCTTCGTATAAATCAACAAAAAGATCAACAGCACCAGGTTCCAAACCGACTCATACAGGAAGGTCGGGTGCACCTGGATATACGTCGCACCATCAATCACAAGCGCATTGTTTCGAATCTCGAGAATGTTCTCAAGCGCCGCGGGCTTGCCCGCATACGCATTTTCCACGATCTTCTGGCTCACCTCGGGGTTGAAATAGCCACTTGCATCGCGAACGTCTACCTGCATAGCGAACAGTCCGTCCGTGTACGTGCCAAATGCCTCACGATTGAAGAAATTGCCCCAGCGACCGATGATCTGGCCGGTCAGCAGACCGACAATCGCAGTATCGAAAAACTGTCCCCAGTTGAGCTTTCGTATTCTCGTGTAGACGTACGCCGAGGTAATACCACCGATGACACCGCCGTAGATAGCCAAGCCGCCGGTACGCAGATTAAAAATCGACATCGGCTCGTCGGCAAAGGCCTCCCAGTTGAAGATGACGTAGTACAATCTGGCACACGCCACCGAGAAGATAATCGCCCATATCGCAAAGTCAAGATACAGCTCCGGATTCTGTCCCGTTCTTCTCGCAGTCCATTCCGCAATCAAATATCCGCAAATCATACCGAATGCGATGGCGACGCCGTAAAATGCAATGTCCACTCCGAACACCGTGAAATGGTCCCCTACGTTCTTAAGGAATATCCCGAGGTTCGGAAAATTGATGTCCGTATTCTCCGTCAAAAACGGAAGCAGTGCATACCCACTCATGGTGAACCCCCTTATCACTATACGTTGAAGCGGAACAATACTACGTCACCGTCCTGAACAACGTATTCCTTTCCTTCCGATCTCACAAGGCCCTTTTCCTTAGCGGCAACAAAGTTACCACTTGCTACGAGAGCATCGTAATTCACGATCTCCGCGCGAATGAAGCCACGCTCGAAATCGCTGTGAATCTTGCCGGCAGCCTGCGGAGCCTTCGTTCCCTTCGTGATGGTCCAAGCCTTTGTCTCCTTCGGGCCTGCCGTCAGGTAACTGATTAGGCCGAGCAAATGATAGCTCGCACGAATCAGCTTCTCCAAGCCGGACTCGGAAAGACCGAGCTCCTCCAAAAACTCTTTGCGCTCATCCTCATCGAGCTCGGAAATCTCCTGCTCGATCTGCGCACAGATAACAAATACTTCAGAGCCCTCCTCGCTAGCCAAAGCACGTACCTTAGCAACCTGCTCATTGGAAGCTCCGTCGTCCATCAAATCGTCGTCCTTCACGTTCGCCGCGTAAATGACCGGCTTAGCGGTAAGCAACGAATAGCTCTTCAGCCAGTCCGCCTCTTCCTCGTCGTCGGTCTGGAATGAATTTGCCTTCTTTCCGTCCTCCAGAAGCTCCTTCAGACGATTCAGCATATCCAGCTCCTTTGCAAGCGTCTTGTCGTTCTTAGCGCCCTTGGATACACGTGCAATTCTACGCTCTACCATCTCAATATCCGAGAAGATCAACTCAAGATTGATCGTCTCTACGTCACGGAGCGGATCAATCGAGCCGTCCACGTGAATGATGTTCGTGTCTTCAAAGCAACGTACTACATGTACGATGGCGTCCGTCTCACGAATGTGCGACAAAAACTGATTGCCGAGACCCTCGCCCTGGGACGCACCCTTTACAAGGCCCGCAATGTCTACAAACTCAATCGTCGCCGGCACGATACGCTCAGACTGATACAAATCGCCCAGCACCTGCAGACGTTCATCCGGTACACCGACAATTCCTACATTGGGGTCAATCGTACAGAACGGATAATTTGCCGACTCTGCACCGGCCTTTGTCAGGGAATTAAACAGTGTGCTCTTTCCCACGTTCGGGAGACCAACGATACCTAATTTCATATTCTACCTCTTCGACGCACCCTCGCGTCGTTTCCTTCCTTTTGCTTTTGCGCCGTATCCTACGACGTTCTATTCAGTATAGCTATGTGTATCAAGCAAATGCTTGAACTGCTTTACGTTCTTCTCAATATCGCCGCGGAATACAGCACTTCCCGCAACAATCGTATCTGCGCCTGCTTCGAGCACACTCGCGACGTTGTCAACCGTAATTCCGCCGTCCACTTCTACTCGAGGAGCGCAGCCGAGCTCCTTCATCAATCTGCGAAGCTCACCGAGCTTTTCGAATGTCTCAGGCAACAGCTTCTGTCCGCCAAAGCCCGGAGACACCGACATGATCAACACCAGATCAACCATCGGCAGTGCCTCACGAAGAACTCCTACCGGTGTCTCGGGTCGAATGGTCACGCCGCATTTGCATCCGCACTCGCGAATCTTCTCAAGCGTCGCCTTCAAATCCGTGCAGGCCTCATAGTGCACGGTAATCAAATCCGCACCGCAGCCCGCTATCGTCTCAATGTATCGAATAGGCTCGTCAATCATCAAGTGAACGTCAAAGAACATGTCCGTTCCCTTGCGAATCGACTGAATAACCGGCATTCCGAAGCTGATGCTCGGAACAAAGCTGCCGTCCATCACATCGACGTGCAATGCATCGGCTCCCGCATCGCGCACTTGCGCAATCTGCTGTCCGAGCACATTAAAATCCGCTGCTAAAATTGATGGAGATAGCCAATTCATAATTACCTCTTTTCCATGCGGCCCATGTCGCATCCTCTTGTGCTTTGTAGTGCTGTATAGTTTTTGTCGCAAACGACACGCCACGCTACAGCGTATGTCTTGATGTCGCTTTTATCTGCGCTTCTTTTGCGACAGCTCCTCGTGCAAAAGCACATAGCTGTCGTATCGCTCTCTCGAAATCGTTCCGTCCGCAACCTTGTCCTTCACGGCACAATCCGGCTCCTTCAGGTGCTGACAATTCGGAAAACGACACTCGCCCAAGCTCGTAGCAAACTCCGGATAGTACATAGTCAAGTCCTCCGGCTCCAAATCGAACAAGTACAGCGAGCTAAAGCCCGGCGTATCCAAAAGATACGTATCCTTGTCCACAAATACAAGCTGCGAATGTCTCGTAGTATGCTTTCCTCTTCGTATCTTTTCGCTGATGCTTCCGGTCTCCATACGAGCCTCCGGCTGTACCGCGTTCATAATGGTTGATTTGCCGACGCCCGACGGTCCGGCCAATACGGTTGTCTTTCCGCGAAGACATTGCATGACCTCTTCGAGCGAGCCCTCCGCACGCGCCTCGACAAAATGAAGCTCCGCGCCGCAGCCTTCGTAAATGCGTCGCAACTCTTCCTCTTGTCCGTCTTCGGCACGGTCACTCTTATTAAAGCAAATGATGACCGGAACATCCTGCTGTTGCATCAAAATCAAGAACCGGTCCAACAAGTTCAAATGCGGCTCCGGGTCCCTCATCGCAAACACAATCATCGCTTGATCAACATTCGCTACAGCAGGACGGAGCAACGCGTTGCGTCGCTCCTTCACTGCTACAATATTTCCACGATTTTGTTCTTGTTCGGATAGCTGCAGCTCTACATCGTCGCCTATCAGGGGTTTGATCTTGTTGTAGCGCAAAATGCCCTTGGCACTGCACGTCACAACGCCGAATTCCTCTGTATAGACTTCATAGAGACCACCCACTCCCTTTATAATCTTGCCAGCCAACACATCGTTTGCCATCGCCATTATGCTGCCGGGCCTCCCGCATCTTCAGGGGTATCAACCGGCTGGTCCGGCTCCGGCGTAGGTGTTGCGATCTCCGGTGTCGGCACTTCCGGTTCCGGTGTCGGCGTAGGTGTTGCAGGCTCCGGTGTGGGTGTTGCAGGCTCCGGTGTCGGTGTCGGCTCCGGTCCCAAGCTAATCACAAGCTCTACCGTGCTACCCGCCTCCAGCTCTCCGTCTGCAGGCGTCTGCTGCATAACGAGACCTGCCGCGGTTTCACTGCTGTAACCGGATGTAATATTATAATTCAAATTGAGCTCGAGCAATGCTGCCTTCGCATCTGTCTCTGTAAATCCGAGAAGGTTCGGAACCTCAACGGTCTCATTGCCACCGAGGTTCAAGTATACGGTGATCGAGCTTCCCGAAGGAACCGTCGCACCCTTGCCGGGCTCCGTACGGATAACGCAATCTGCGTCTACATCCTCGCTTTGCTCATACTTATACTTGATTGTAAGGCTATCACCCAAAACATTTTCCAGCTGAGCCTTTGTATAGCCCTTGTAATCGTCGAGCTTAATCTCTTCCTTACCGATACTGATATACAGAATAACAGTATCTCCTACCGCCAGCTCCGCACCATAGGTCGGCGTCTGGTTGATTACGGTACCGATCGGATAATCGTCCGAATGCTCCGTAGCATCCTCATATCGAATGTCGAGATTCAAATCAAGTGCTTCCAGCTTCTGAATCGCCACCTCATAATCCTGGCCGATGAGGTTAAGCATGCCCTCTACTCTCGGAGGCAACGTAACCACTACCGTCGGAGTCGGTGTCGGGGAATTGTTCGTAATATTTTCAGCCGGTCCTTTTCCGAATACGTCGAAGAAGTTCAGCACAAGCCAAAGGATACCGCCCGCCAACAAAAGAAGCAATACAATACTTCCCGCCAGGAGGGCCTTCTCCCATTTCGAATTGATGGAATCCAAATCGTCCTCTTCGTCGAATTCGTCTCTGCGTACACGACGCTCTGGTGCACGATATTCTTCCTCATCATCGTCAAAATAACGGTTGCTCTTTGCCGCGCTCTTAATCTGCTGAATCTCCTCCTGCGTCATATTGCGCGTCGGGGAATCGCTTACGATTACGGGAGCCACTCGTACAAAGTCTCCGCTCGGATTCACAATTGCGGCCTTAAGGTCCTGGATCAGCTCGGCAGCGGACATATAACGGCGCTCCGGCTTCTTCTGCATACATTTCTGTACGATCTTCTCAACGCTCTGCGTCACGCCCGGATTTCTCTCGCTAAGAGGTGTTGCCTCTGCCTGGATGTGCAAAAGAGCAACCGATACGGAATTGTCACCGGAGAACGGAACCTCACCTGCGAGCATCTCGTACATCGTAATGCCGAGTGAGTAAATGTCGCTTCTCTCATCGCTGTAACCGCCTCTTGCCTGCTCGGGTGACAGATAGTGTACCGAACCGATGGCACTCTGGTTCACCGTGTTGGACGTTGCGGCCTTAGCAATACCGAAGTCCGCAACCTTCACCTTTCCTTCTCTGGAAATGATGATATTCTGCGGCTTAATATCCCTGTGGATTACGTGATGCTGATGTGCCACGTCAAGACCCTGAGCGATCTGGATAGCGATACCTACCGCCTCCTTAACGTCCAGCTGGCCCTTACGCTCGATAAAGCGCTTCAGCGTAATTCCTTCAATCAGCTCCATTACGATGTAGTGAAGCTCACCGTCGTCACCTACGTCAAATACGCCCACGATGTTCGGGTGGGTCAAGCCGGCGCAGGACTGAGCCTCACCGCGGAACTTCGTCACGAAGTTCTTGTCACTGGAATACTCCGGCTTCAAAATCTTGATCGCCACAAAACGATTCAAGCGGTGGCATTTTGCCTTATATACATCTGCCATACCACCGGAACCGATCTTCTCGATAATCTCATAGCGATCGCTGATAAACAATCCGGGTCTAATCATACTCATCTGTGTTACCTAACCTTTCCGGCATCTCTGCCATACTGTTATATTTTGATCAGCACTAATGTGATATTGTCCTTGCCACCGTTCTCATTCGCAAGAATCACCATCTTGTCTCCAATATCCTGTACCTCATCATACTCACTGACTAGCTTGAGCAATTCCGCCTCGTCAAGCATATCGGAAAGTCCGTCCGAGCACAGTAAGACGTAATCTCCCGGTCTCACCTTCACCTTGTAGAAATCCGGGCTGACAACGTTCTGCGTACTCAGCGCGCGAAGTACGACATTTTTGTTCGGATGGAATCTCGCTTCCTCCTTACGGATGTCGCCGTTCCTTACCATCTCCGCCACAAGCGAATGGTCCTGCGTGATCTGACGGATGCCGTCATTGATCAAATACAGTCTGCTGTCTCCGATGTTCGCAACGAGCAGATATCCATCCTCCTGCAGTGTCGCCAGAACAAAGGTCGTACCCATGCCCTCCAGGTCCTTTTGACCCTTTGCCTTCGCAATCAATTCCTCGTTGGTCGTCTTCAGCGCCGCTTCAATGGCCTGAATTCGCGTACGCTCCTTACTATTCTGTACTAGGGAAATAAAACGTTCAACGCAGAAGCGGGATGCATAATCACCGGCATTGTGACCACCCATGCCGTCTGCTACTATGTATAGGTTCGGCAGCTTTCCGACGGGCTCGTCACTGCAATAAAAATAATCTTGGTTCATCGTTCGCTTGGAACCGATGTCCGTTACCGCATAGCTCTTCATTGTCCGCCTCCCTCACATCATTTATTGAATCGTACTCTCCGACTGTTCCTGATAATGCCGTCTCAACTGACCGCATGCGGCGTCAATGTCGGAGCCCATTTCTCTCCTTATAGTAGCATTAACTCCGGCATTTTCAAGTCGTTTTTGAAATCTTAACACATTTGTAATATGTGAGCGCTCGTATGTGCGCTCCTTTACCGGGTTGATCGGAATCAAATTCACGTGGCAATTTCGGCCCGCGAGAAGCCTACACAGCTCATCCGCATGGTCCGGTGAATCGTTGACTCCGTGAATCAAACTGTACTCAAAGCTCATACGTCTTCCGGTCTTACCAAAGTAATAATCGGCTGCTGCCATCAGCTCTTCAATCGAATGCTTATAGGCAATCGGCATCAAACTTCGACGCAGCTCATCGTTCGGTGCGTGGAGCGAAATGGCCGGCGTAATCGCGAGTCCTTCGTCCGCCAAGCGCCTCAAACCATCCACAAGTCCGCACGTCGATATCGTTACATTTCGCTGACTGATATGCAATCCGCCTTCGTCACACAGCATGTGCACAAATCGAACAAGCTCTTCGTAATTGTCCAGCGGTTCGCCGGTTCCCATAACTACGACGTTCGACACACGCTCTTCTATGTCACGCGATATCGCATATATCTGCTCGAGCATCTCCGCTGCCGTGAGATTTCTCACGAGTCCGCCGAGTGTCGATGCGCAGAAGCTACAGCCCATACGGCATCCGACTTGCGAGGAAATGCACACCGAGTTGCCGTGATGATATCGCATCAGCACGCTCTCGATTACATTACCGTCCGACAGGCGGAACAAATATTTGCGCGTCCCGTCGTGCTCCGACTGAAGCATTACAACCTTCTCAAGCGTCGTGTAGGAACACTCCTCTCGCAGACGCTCCTTAAGGCTACCGGGCAGATTCGTCATCTCGTCGTAGCCGACAGCCAGTTTCTCATGCATCCACTGGTACAGCTGCTTAGCGCGAAATGCCTTCTCACCCATGCCGGTCAGCAACGTGGTCAGCTCGCCTAACGTTAGATTCTTTATATCAATCGCGTTCATACCTTCACTCACTTTATCTCTTATCCCTTGCATTTCTCCTTGACCGGAGCCCTTGCATGGATTCCCCGCAATCATCCCTTGCGAAACAATGCCACAAAGAACCCGTCGGCTCTCGCCTTGCCGGGGAATATCTGAATCGCTCCGGACGGCGTCAGCTCTGCGTCAAGAGACTCGGGCCGCTGCTCCTCCAAGGAAACCTGCTGAAGTCCCAATGCCCGAATGTATTCGCACATCTCTTCGTTCTCTACATGCGTAATCGTGCAGGTAGAATAACACAGATACCCACCCGGCTTCACATACCGAATCGCATGTCGCAAGATCTTTCTCTGGATGGAAGCAAGCGATAAGATGTCCTCGTACGAGGTCTTCCACTTAATGTCCGGCTTGCGCCCTATGACTCCGAGTCCCGAGCACGGAAGGTCGGCAATGACGACATCCGCCCACTCCTTCTTCGACTCATCCATCACAGTCGCGTCCTTTACGACGCAGGTCACATTGTCGATATGCAAATGCGCCAGATTCTCGCGAATCTTCTCCGCCTTGTTGTCTCTTAAGTCTCTCGCTTCTACCTCACCGCCACCGAGTGCTAACAGCTCATCCGCGGCGTGAATCGCCTTTCCTCCGGGTGCCGCGCAGACATCGAGCACCTTCATACCCGCCTCGAGCGGCAGTACATTTCCCGCAAATGCCGAGCTCTCGTCCTGTACACAGAACAAGCCCTCGCGGTAAGCACGCAGCTCCGTCAGACGTTGATTCAGCTGCACGTGAAGCGTGTTCGGCAATGCACCCTCTCTATATTCCACTCCGTCTTCACGGAGAGAATCCTTCAACTCCTGTAGGCTTCCTTTGCTACGATTCCAGCGAATCGTAACATCTCCCTCTTCCAAAAATGCAGGGAGCATGGATTCCAGTCTCTCTTCCGACAGATTGCCGCGCCAATAGGAAACGAGCCATACCGGCATCGAGTAGAGAAAACAAAGTCTCTCCGTCTCGGTCATGTCCTGTGCAAAGCTCTGCAAATATTCCTGCTGTCCGCCGGCCTGCTGAATCTCCCTCGACAGACCGCGAAGCACTCCGTTCACAAAGCCCGACAGGCCGCTCATACCGACCTTCTTCGCCAGCTTCACCGCTTCGTTGCATACCGCCGACGGCGGAACCTGCTGCAAGAATAAAAGCTGGTAAGCCGACATTCGAAGTATGTTGCGAACCTTCGGCTTCACCTTACACATCGGGCGATGTGCCTGATGCTCCAATATCCAATCTATCGTCAGCTGTCGTTCCAGTGTTCCGTGAAACAGACGCGTAGCAAAGCTGCGTTCCACATCGGACAGTTCATATTTTGCAAATGCACTGTTCATCACGTTGTGGCTCAGCTCTTCGTGCTCATTTACCTGCAAAAGCATCTGATACGCCAGCTCTCTTCCTGTCATAGAACCTCCGGTAACTACTCAAATCTATCGTTCTTATTTTTGGGCCCGTAAGACTCATAGTCTCCTACTGCTCGCCGATGGCGGTCCCTACGTTCATTGCATAACCGCGCAAATACGCATCTGCGGTCATGCGTTTCTTTCCCTCGGGCTGTAGCTCGAGAATTCGCAAGACACCGTCGCCGGTCAAGACATCGAAGCAATCCTTTCCCACATCGACTACCTGACCCGGTACGTATTCGGACGTTGCACCTCCGCTAAGCGCCTCCGCCTTCCATACCTTGACGTTCAGCCCATTGATGCTAGTATATGCACAGGGCCACGGATTCAGTCCACGAATATATCGTTCCAAAACAACTGCGGGCTGCGTAAAATCCAATCGTCCCATATGCTTGTTCAACTGCTTTGCATAAGCCGTTGTCATCTCTCCCTGCGGAACCGGAGGAAGCGTGCCTTCCACCAACTGCGGAATGGCCTCCATCAGTGCATCCGCACCGAGCACGGCCAGCTTATCGTGAAGAGAACCACCCGTCTCTTCTCTGTCAATCGGGATCGATCTCTGAAGCAGAATATCTCCGGTATCCAATCCCTCATTCATATACATAATCGTAATTCCGGTCTCTTCTTCGCCGTCCAAGATTGCCCACTGAATCGGTGCCGCCCCACGATACTTCGGAAGCAACGATGCGTGAACATTGATGCAGCCGAGTCTCGGAAGCTCCAAGATAGCCTTCGGAAGCAGCTGTCCAAATGCTGCTACGACGATCATATCCGGCTCTGCCGCCGCAATCGTTTCAAATGCTCCGGGCTCTCTCAATCTCTCCGGCTGGAACACCGGCAGTCCGGCTTCCAGTGCAACCTCCTTAACCGGAGGACAAGCCAGCTTGCCGCCGCGTCCCTTCGGGCGGTCCGGCTGCGTCACTACCAACACAACCTCATCCGGTCCCTCTAACAGACGCTTTAAAATCGTTGCCGCAATATCCGGCGTACCCATATATACTATGCGCATCTCAATCCTCCGCCGCCTCAAGCTCTTCGTTGTTATACAGACGTCCCTCTACCTTTTCCACGTAGAGATGTCCGTCGAGATGGTCAAGCTCATGACAAACCGCTCTCGCAAGAAACTCCGTCGCCTCAAACTCAAAGGTGTTGAGCTCCAAATCCTGCGCACGTACCTTCACGTAATTCGGACGCGTCACCACGCCGCTCTTTCCCGGTACGCTGAGACAACCCTCAAAGCCCGTCTGACTTCCGTCCTGCTCGAGGATTACCGGATTCACAAGCACCATCGGCTGATCGCGCTCCGGGCTAATATCAATGACAACAATGCGCTTCAGAATTCCGACCTGCGGTGCCGCAAGACCGACGCCGTCTGCGTCATACATCGTCTCAATCATATCCTCCGCCAGCTCATTCAAGCGCTCCGACGGCTCCGTGATCTCCTTGGCTACTTTTCCAAGTACACGGTCTCCCTTTGTCCGAATCTTTCTCAGTGCCATGTGTGCGTACCTCTCTTCTTTCTCATAATGCCTACCCTATAGTTTACCTCATTTACGGATTAAAGTCAAATTGTACCCCAAGTCCGCTTCTCGGCTGCTCTCTCAGCCAGCTCTCGATGCTGTTCTTCACGTGCACAAGCGCATCGTAATTCTCGTGCTTTACGTACATCATGCGGCGATACACGTCATTTGCCTTATGCAGCGTCGCATCCGCGGGGCCGAGCACCTTGCCGCCCGGAAATGCCTCGAGCGCGTCTGCTACAATCTGCGCAATCTTAAGACTTTCCGCCGTAGCTCGCTCGTCATTTTTATGTCCCATCTGTATCTGAAGCAGGTTGCGCACCGGCGGATATGCCAGCAGCTTGCGGTATCGCATCTCCTGCTCGTAAAATGCATGATAATCCTGTGCGGCGGCCGACGTCACCGCGTAGTGCTCCGGCTGATAGGTCTGAATTACGACCTTGCCCGGAAGTCGATCTCTTCCCGCACGACCTGCCGCCTGCGCAAGCAAGCAAAATGTCCGCTCGGCGCTGCGATAATCCTCTGCTCCGAGCGACAGATCCGCCGCCAGCACTCCCATCAGCGTAACGCCCGGAAAATCGTGTCCCTTGACAATCATCTGTGTACCGATCAGTATGTCCGCCTTTGCCTCGGAAAATGCGGTGAGGATCTCCTCGTGACCGTTCTTCCCCTTAGTCGTATCCGCGTCCATTCGTAGCACGGTAGCATTCGGAAATGCCTTCTTGACAAGCTCCTCTATCTTCTGCGTTCCCGTGCCGAAGCCACCGATGTATTTCGAGCCGCAGCTCGGGCAAGCCTTGATTCCCGGCTGTACATGTCCGCAATAATGGCAACGCAACGAGCCTCCTCGGTGCGCCGTCAACGAAACGTCGCAGTGCGGACAATGGATGACCGTACCGCAGCTTCTGCAGGAGACAAAGCCCGTATAGCCACGTCGGTTTAGGAATAAGAGCATCTGCTCACCTCGCTCGAGACAGCCTTGCATACTCTCGTACAGCTCACGGCTGAAAATGGAGCGATTGCCGCTTTTCAGCTCCTGTCTCATATCTACGACAGACACGCTCGGTAGCTCCGCTTGCTCCTTCGCACGCTTGTGAAGCTCAAGCAGTCTGATTTCGCCCTTTTGCACGCGGTAAAAGGTATCCACGGACGGCGTCGCCGAACCGAGCAACACCGTAGCGCCACACATCGATGCGCGCTGTATCGCGGTATCCACCGCATGATAGCGAGGGGTTGACTCGCTTTTGTACGACGTCTCATGCTCCTCATCCACCACAATCAAACCAAGCTGCGGAAACGGTGTAAACAGCGCGGAGCGAGGTCCGATCATAACCGAAAGCTCGCCCTTCTTTGCCCGCTCGCTTTGAAGGTAGCGTTCTCCGGCCGCCATACGTGAGTGGACAAATGCGACACGGTCTCCGAAGCAGCGATAAAATCGCAACACCGTCTGATACGTGAGCGCAATCTCCGGAATCAACACAATGGCCTGTTGACCTTTTGCGATGACTTCCGAAATGACTTGAATATATACCTCCGTCTTTCCGCTGCCGGTGATGCCGTGCAGCAAAAAGAGTTCTTGTCTACCGAGAGATTCGATGACCGCGTCCGCTGCTGCCTTTTGCTCGGCATTTAGCTGTACAAGCGGGCCCGCGCCCATATCGGACTCCGACTCCACCTCGCAAATCCGGATCAGACCTTCCGCCTCGAGCGATTCCATCGTTGCACGGCTGATCTGAAGCTTACCGCTCACAAGCTCGTACGGGAGCTGTTCCTCGCCGAGCAGAGCCTGCAAAAGTCTTGCCTTTGCCTTGTGACTTTTGTACGTCGCCTGCTGCCAAGCCGCCTTCGTCACCGTCTCGCTTTTGGCGCGTCGTACTACCCTCTTCGGAAGCTGCTTTACCTTCTGTCTCGTCGGAATGACTGTGCGAAGCGAATCGTACAGGCTTCCGCCGTAATGCTCCTTCATCCAATACGCCAAACGCACTAGGGAATCCTCGATGGTCAGCTCCTTATCGCACACCTCTAGAATGGGGCGAATCCTCTCCGGCTCCAGCTTCGGCTCGTCGCCTACACCGACGATATAGCCCTTTCTCGGCGTCTTTCCGCTGCCGAACAAAATGCGCACCGGTGCACCGGGAACGGCCTTTTCCTCGAATTCGGGCGGAATTCGGTATTGAAACGACTTATCCAATGTCGGTGCCGTTATATCGATGATTACATCTGCATAGCATGCCATATCGTGTCCGCCCTCCTTTCGTGTTTTCTCGTTCGTGAAATCTGTTCCGCGTGTTCCGGTCGCACATTACTTCTCTGTGCTTTCAGCTCGCCACCGTCTATGCTTCCTCGGACAATCTGCGAATCGCCGCTGCCAGCACATCCAGCTTCATTCCTCGCGAGCCCTTCAACAGAATCGCGTCTCCGCTCTTTAGAAGCGGCAATATGTATTCCGCGGCATCCTCCTTAGTGTCAAAGGAATGCACCGTCAAATCTCTCTTTTCGATTGCTCCGGCGGCAATCTCCTTCGCCATCGGACCTACCGTAACCAATATGTCAATCGGTCGCTCCGCAACGTATTCGCCGACCAGACGATGACACGCCGCGCTCTGCTCTCCCAGCTCTAAAATGTCCGCAAGGACGGCAATTCGTCTCTTCGCCTCCACGCCCGCAAGAATGTCCAAGCCGCTTCGCATAGAGTCCGGACTTGCATTGTACGTATCGTCAATGAGACACAGCTCCCCGCCGAGCTTCTCAAGCATGCCTCGCATCGCCATCGGACGATATGCGCGAAGCGCCTCTGCGGAAGCCTTCACATCGAGTCCGAGCAAATGCGCTACCGCCAATGCGGCCACCGCGTTGGATACGTTATGAATTCCCGGCACCGGCAGCTCCACGGGAATGCACCGCTCCTCGTGGCAAAATGTAAAGCCGACGCTTTCTTCCCCGAGCACAACGTCTTCGCAACGATAATCGCACCAGTCAGCCTGGCCGTACGCAAGCACGGTCACTCCGTCCAGTGCCGCTCTCGTCTCCTCGTAAAGCGCTATCTCATCATAGCCCGCAAAGTCAGGCGCACTCGGACAAAGAACCGCGAGCAACGGATCGTCTCCGTTGACAAGCACAATGCCCGGCTTACGCATCCGGTTGATGATGCACAGCTTCTCTTTTCGGATATTTTCCTTGGAGTGCAGGTTTCCGATGTGGGAAACTCCGATATTCGTAATGATTGCATAGTTCGGCATCGCAACCGCCGCAATTCTCGCCATTTCTCCGAACAAGCTCATGCCCATCTCGATTACGGCAAGCGCCGGCTCGTCGTCGAGCATCTGCATCATACGAGGTACCCCGAGCTGTCCGTTCTGATTTCCGACCGTCTTCAACACCTCGCCGCCCGGCGTAAGCGCCGTTGCCACAAGCTCCTTCGTCGTCGTCTTTCCGACGCTGCCCGTGATGCTGACCATCGGAATGTCCTCATGCTCTTTTCTGAGGCTTGCACCGAGCATTTGCCATGCGTCGAGCGTCTTTTCCACTGCCAGATAGCACATCTGCTCCGTTCCGTCCACGATCTCTCCGCGCTCCGTAAGTGTTACACTCATCCCATTCGCATACGCATCGCCGATGAAATTGTGTGCATCCACACGCTCGCCTACGGTCGGCAGGAATACGGTGTCCTCACCGCCCTCCTTCGAGGAGAAGGAAAATGCACTCACCCTCCTCTGCGGGTCTCCGCACAACAGCGTAGCGCCCATTCTCTGCGCCAGCTCACCTACAGTATACTCTCTCATCTCAAGCCTCCCTGCGAAGCACTCAAGCCAAGCGCCTTCGCTTCCTCCAATATCATCGTACGGTCATCCATCGGGTACTTCACACCGCGGATTTCCTGATAATCTTCATGTCCTTTTCCCGCAATGACGATGCAATCGCCCGGCTTTGCGTTCGAAAGCGCGTAGCGAATCGCCTCTCTTCGGTCGATGATAGCAACGTATTCTCCGTCTGCCTTCTTCACGCCGGTCAAAATGTCATCAATGATCGCCTGCGGCTCTTCAAATCGCGGATTGTCCGACGTCACAATCGTCAAATCTGCCATGCGCGACGATATCTCGCCCATATCAAAACGACGTTCTCTCGAGCGGTTACCGCCACATCCGAACATACACACAAGTCTTCCCGGCTCATATTCCTTCAGTGTTCCGAGCAAGCTTCTGAGCGACATACCGTTGTGTGCATAATCAAGCATTACCGTAAAATCGTCCGACACGGCAATCGGCTCCACGCGTCCGCGTACAGACGCGGTGCGAAGCGATTCCAGGATGACCTCATCCGATACTCCGATTTCTTTGCAAATGCTAATCGCCGCCAAGCTATTTGCCACATTGAAGCTTCCCGGTATATTGACCGTCACCTCAAGCTCCGCGCGACCGCTTACGCGATACTCGTTGCCGAGTACACCTGCACGGTTGCTAAGTCTAGCGTCCGATACGATATAATCGCAATCCTCGCCGCTGCCGAAGCGGATAATCTCACAGGTCGCTCCGTCTATCATCTGCTGCGCATACGGAGAATCCACATAGAACAAGCCCTTTTTGCACTGACGGAACAGTCTGCCCTTGCACTCCGCATACTCCTCGAAGCTTTCGTGCTCTCCGGGGCCGATGTGGTCTGAGCCCAGATTCGTAAATATCGCATAGTCGTATGTAACACCCGACACGCGACTCATCTTCATCGCCTGCGAGGACACCTCCATCACAACTGCCTTGCAGCCGTTCTCCACCATGCGAGCCATATATTTTTGTACCAGATAGGACTCCGGTGTCGAATGGGTCGACGGAAGCGATTCACCGTTGCCGAGCATATACGCTACCGTTCCGATAAGACCACACGAAATGCCCGCATCGTTTAGCATCTTATGCGCCATAAATGCAACCGTCGTCTTTCCCTTCGTGCCGGTAATTCCGATTGTCATCAGCTTCTTCGCCGGATAATCAAACCATGCACAGCTGAGCGCCGCAAGTGCCTCGCGGTCGTTGTCCACCTTAATGACCGTAACGCCCTCCGGTACCTCTACCTCTCGCGTCACAACCAGAGCATTTGCCCCCTGCTCGAGTGCCTTCGGGATATAACCGTGTCCGTCCTGCACCGTGCCGGAGATGCATACAAACACCTCTCCGCCCTGCATCGTTCGCGTATCGTATGCCACTCCCGTCACGTCGACAGCGACATCTCCTTGCACGTATTCATATGCCAATTCCTTTAACAGCTGTTCCAGTTTCATTGTTTCCTCCTAGCGTTTCGGCAGTCCGAGACGCAAGACAAATGCCCGAAGCAGGGGCATCTCCCTCGCGCTAAGCGTAACCGAATAAAATGCAAATTCCCACAACATATCTATGCTGTGGGAAAGCTCCATATAACAGGTGCATCCCCGGCGGCCGAAAGCCGCCTTCGTCGGAGATACACCACCTACTTACATACTGCGATACAGGTCCTCATACTGCTTAGCAGAATTGGTCCATGAATAATCCTTCGCCATTCCGCGGTCAATGATCTTGTTCCATTCCCGCTTATGATTGTAGTATACATCCTTTGCATACCGTATAGCACCGAGCATCTCATGCGCATTGTAATTGGTGAAGCTGAAGCCGGTTCCTTTGCTCTCGTATTCGTTGTACGGCTCTACCGTGTCCTTAAGTCCGCCTGTCTCTCTGACAATCGGAACGGTACCGTAACGAAGACTCATCAACTGGCTCAAGCCACAGGGCTCAAACAAAGACGGCATCAAAAATGCATCACAAGCGGCGTAGATACGATGTGAACGCTCATTGGAATAAAAGATGTTCGCAGACACGCGATCCTTGTACTTCCACTCATAGTGACGGAACAAATCCTCGTACTTGGAGTCACCGGTACCGAGCACAACGAACTGCAAATCCGGCTCGCAAATCTCTTCCATCACGTAATCTACAAGGTCAAGACCCTTCTGGTCGGTAAGACGAGATACGATACCAACCATAAATGCCTTGTCGTTCACCTCTAAGCCAAGCTCCTTCTGGAGCGCTCTCTTGTTCTTAATCTTCTCCTTGCGGAAGTTCGAAGCATCGTAATTCGCAACAATCATCGGATCCGTTGCCGGGTCATATTCCGCATAATCGATTCCGTTCACGATACCGGAAAGACTGTCGCTTCTCGCACTGATCAATCCGTCCAAGCCCTCGCCGTAGAAGGAGGTCTTAATCTCCTCGGCATAGGTGCTGCTTACCGTCGTAATCTTATCCGCATACACCAAGCCACCCTTCAGGTAGTTGGAATCGCCATACGCCTCCATCTTGTCCGAGGTGAAATAGTAGTCCGAAAGTCCGGTAATGTCCATAACCGACTTCTTGTCCCATACACCCTGGAACTTCAGATTGTGAATCGTCATAATCGTCTTAATGCCACGATAGAACGGGTTGTCCCAGAACTGAGCATGCAGCATAACCGGAATCAAGCCGGTCTGCCAGTCGTGGCAATGAATGATGTCGGGACGGAAATCAATCACCGGCAAAATTGCCAACGCCGCTTTACTGAAAAATGCGAATTTTTCGATGTCCTCGTGAATATAACCGTAAGGACGATCTCCCGCAAAATAAAACTCGTTATCGATAAAATAAAACGTAATGCCATCCAACACGAGCGACATAATACCAACGTACTGGTTTCTCCATGCCAGATCGATCTGGAAGCTCGTGATATACTGCATCTGATCTCTGTACTTCTGCGGGATTGCCGTATACTTCGGAACGACTACGCGAATATCGAACTCCTCACGATTGATGTACTTCGGCAAGGAACCGACTACATCTGCAAGACCGCCTGTCTTAATAAACGGTACACATTCGGATGCTACAAATAAAACCTTTTTCATTGCCTTCCTCCTCTTATCGTATTGCGAAAATACCTCGTATACAGTATATCATATTCCGCCGATTTAGAAAAGTGGAAACGTTTATTTTTTCGCGAAAATGCTCGATTTTTTTACGGCATGCGAAACTTGTATTCAAGGCGTATTTTGTCGGCTATCAATGCAACAAACTCCGAATTTGTAGGTTTTCCTTTGCCACCGTTGACCGTATAGCCGAACAATTCGTCGATGGTGTCCATCTTTCCTCTGCTCCAAGCTACCTCGATGGCATGACGAATCGCGCGCTCCACTCTACTCGGTGTCGTCTTATGACGCTTCGCAATACTCGGATACAGCTGCTTCGTAATGGAATTGAGCATTTCCGTGTCGTCTACGGACATCATAATTGCATCGCGCAGATACTGATAGCCTTTGATATGTGCCGGTACTCCGATTTCATGTATGATGTTTGTCACATCCGTCTCAAGGCTATACTCTCTGTTCTCGCGGCGCGCATGCACGCCCTCTTCCTTACGAACGTACGTCGGTCGCATCGTAAATTCTCCGCGAATGCGACGAACCTGATTGAGAAGCGTCTCCGCATCAAACGGCTTCAGCAAATAGTAGCTTGCTCCGAGCTCAAATGCATTTTCCATCACTCGTTCCTGGCTGATTGCGCTAACAACGATGATGTTCGGCATCTTGAAGGGGTCGGCGGATTCGTCCTCCGCTTCTGCTTTTCTCAGCTTGTCCATCACACCGAGCCCGTCCAGCTTCGGCATAATCAAATCCAAAAGCACGACATCCGGTCGCTTTTCTCTGATCAGCTTCATTCCTTCCAATCCGTCCTCGGCCGTACCCACAATCTCAACGTTGGAATCACCCTTTAGTGCTTCTTGCATAGCGTGTATCATTCTTGCATTATCATCGATAATGCCCACAGTTATTTTCCCCATGGTTGCCTCCTGTTTTACATATTTTATAAATACAGGTTCAATATACACCACGCCATCGCATATTTCAAGTTCTTTTTGGTAAAATTTATCACTTATTTTTCATTGTTTTCGACACTGCGCAATTTTCCCGACAGAAATCCCTTTCGAGCCATTCATTGCATCGGTGCATTTGCCGGCTTCTGATGCTTCGCGACAATTGCTTCTTCGAGGAATCTCAGTATGTCCCCATATACCATTTCCTTTCCGATTTCATTGATAACCTCGTGACGAAAGCCTTCGTAAGTCTTTGAAGTTACCGAGCGAAAGCCGACCTCTCGCATACATTGTGCCGCAGCCGCAAATTTGTTGAGGTTGCCCATGCACTGGTCGTCCGCGCCGGACAGAAACAGAACCGGCGGCAAATTGCCCTTGCAGCGATATGCGGCCTTCTTGTAGGTATTCTTCATGAGCGAGAACAGCGCCAAAAATCCGTCCACGGTAAAGGTAAATCCGCAAAGCGGGTCTGCGTCGTACTCCTTTATCACTTCTTTGTCCGAGCACATCCAAGAGAAACGACTTCCCTCCGCCACGTAGCGTGCCGCATAAGCGCCAAACACCAGTGCCTCGAGTTGCTTTGACTTATGCTTATCGCCGAACAGCTTCCGTTGCGCCTTTGCCAACAAGATTCCGCCACCGACGCCTTTGTTCTCAGACGGCGATCCGGTCAAGATAACCCCCGCGTACCTCTTAGCCTCCGTCTGCAGGATGCATCTCGCAATCAACGAGCCCATGCTATGCCCCATCATCAAAAGCGGTACTCCGGATATACGACGAGTTGCCATCTCACCGACCTGCAGACAGTCCGCTATCAAACCCTCTGCTCCCGCGCCGTACATGTATCCGAGATCGTCTGCACATCGCACACTCGCTCCGTGTCCTCTTAGGTCGTGAATGACCGACGCGAAGCCGTGCTTAGCCAAATGCTCCATAAGCGGCACGTACCGTTCTTTGCGTTCTACCATTCCGTGAATAATCTGCACGATTCCACGGCAATGCTCTTGTTCCGGATAGACGAACAGCACCGAGAGAGAAAGCCCGTCTATCTTCGAATAAATTCGCTCTGTCGTTATCTTCATCTCTGCCTCCCACTGTATTGCTGTGATACATCTATTATAGCACTGTTTTGCATTCTTCACACTACCGAATTTCAAATAATCGATGCGCATTTTACGTCCAAGCTACGTCCAAGCCGGCTCGAATCCGCTTCGCTACTTCTCGCTGTTTGGCTTTCGCCAAATCGTCCACTCGTAAAAAGTAGGCTCTTACAAGCAAGCTTGCATCGCCTTCTTTTTACTCCTGTCCGGCTTGGACTCAATGCTTTATCATATTCTCGATAAAAATCCCATACCCACGCGTCGGGTCGTTGACGAGTACGTGCGTCACCGCGCCGATGAGCTTGCCGTTTTGGATGATTGGGCTGCCGCTCATCCCTTGCACGATTCCGCCAGTCTCGTCGAGAAGCCGCTCGTCCGTCACGTGAATGACGAGTCCCTTGTTGTTGTCCGCGCCGAGACGAATCTCTTCGATTTCGATGGAATACTGCTCGATTGTCCCGCTGAAGCCATTGAGAATATATGCGCTGCCCTTTTTGATCTCTTGACGCAGCCCAATCGGGTATTCCTGCGTCTGACCGGCATACTCGCCTACGTATTCGAGCAGCTTATCGGTTGCTCCGCCGCCGAAAATGCCCTGCCGACTGTTGTAGGTAATCGACCCGAGGCACGTCTCCTCCGACCTGCACATGCTTCCGACCAGCTCGCCGGGCGTTCCGCGCTGTCCTTTCACAACCGAAAGCACCTCTGCGCGATACAGATTTCCTCCGGCCACTTGAAACAACGTCCCGGTATCGCCGTCGCTGATTCCGTGCCCGAGTGCCCCGTACGTGCCATCCTCCGTGTTGACGTAGGTCAGCGTACCGATGCCCGCGGAATCGTCACGAATCCACACACCGATTTTGTAGCTTCCGTCTGAACTGCAGGCCGGCACGACGCGAAGCTCCTGCTCCTTGCCGTTTCTACGCACCGTAAGCGTTACCGCTTTCGTCCCGTTGTCCTGAAGATAGTCCGTCAGCTGTTCCTTTCGAGTGATCTGCGTTCCGTTTACCGCTACGATGTAGTCGCCCGAGCGCACAATGTTCTTCGCGGGATTCACGGTACCGCCGCCCGCCACGGTAAACTCTCCCGTACCGAGCGCCAGCACTCCGTCGGTCTCCAGATACATTCCCACCGGCGTCCCGCACGCCAGAAGCGTCGTGTCGTTCATCACCCCGACGGAAATCTCTCCGACCGGAATGATGCCAAACAGCTTGACCGTCGCCTTGTACGCACCGTTTTCCTCTGCCATCAGCGTAACCGGGTCGCTCAAATCAATCGAGATATCCTCCGCCGCCACACGCTCGTCCGTGCCGCTCAGCACAACGATGTCCTCGGTATCGAGCTCCACGCTGAGCGGGAGATTCAGGTCATACACCTCTTCCTTGCCCACTCTGAGCCACATATTGTGCGGAAGTCTTCCCATCACTTGAAAATAGCCGACGACACCTACCGACAGCAACGACAATATTAATACAATCCACAAGATACGACGATACGTCTTCATCCTTACCTCCCAAAGAGCCCATATGCATTTTCGACAACTACCGCCTGCCAGTCTCCTTGGTAAATAAAAAAGTATCGCGAAGCTACACGCCAAGCGATACTTTTCTTTCGTATACATATCCGGCACATTGCTAAGGCTTAGTATATACCGGCTATCGATAAATATTCTGTTTTACGGACGGTCACACCGACGCCGCCAGCTCTGCCTTTCGCTGCATCGCCAGCTGCTTCATCTCACGCGCATTTTCCAAAACGGACTCCGTAATCTGAGCGCCGCCGAGAATTCGCGCAAGCTCGTTGACAATCTCTTCGTCGGGAAGTCTGGTAATCTCCGTCTTGGTCGAGCCGTCGATTGCGTATTTTTCGATGCGAAAATGCGTCTCTGCCATCGCGGCAATCTGCGGCAAATGCGTAATGCAAATGACCTGATGCTCCATTGCGATGCGCGCCATCTTCTCAGCCACGCGCTGCGCCGTTCTTCCGCTGACACCGACGTCAATCTCGTCGAAGATCAACGTATCGATTTCATCGCGTCCCGCAAATACCGACTTTAACGCCAGCATAACACGCGACAGCTCACCGCCACTCGCTACCTTAGCAAGCGGTCTGAGCGGCTCTCCGGGGTTCGTGGAAATCAAAAACTCCAGCTCGTCCATTCCCTTTTCGGTCGGCTTTTCGAGCTCCGTCACCGGAATCTCAAAGACAACATTGAGGAAGTTCAGCTCTGTCAAAGCTTCGCGAATCTGCATTGCCAGACGCTCTGCCGCCGCACGACGCATAGCGGAAAGCTTCTCACAGCTGACAAGCAACGCCGCCTTAGCCGTCTCGGTGCGACGCTCAAGCGATGCAATGTACTCATCGTAATTTTGCAGGCGCTCCAGCTTCTCCTCCTGCTCCTTGGCATACGCGGATATCTTCTCGATGGAGTTGCCGTATTTGGCCTTCAAACGGTTAATCAGGTTGAGACGCTCTTCGGTATATTCCAACTCTCCGTCCTCTTCACCGAGGCTGTCCTGATACTCTACAAGCTGATACGTGATGTCCGTCACCTGCTCCTCTAACAGACGCAAAGCATCGTAGATTGTCTGCAGAGATTCGTCATAGGAAATCACCTTTCCGAGCTGTCTTAAGCTTCTGGAGAGGCTCTCCGAAACGTTGTCATTGCCCGAACGCAGACGCTCTTCCACCAATCCGGTTGCTTCTTTGATGCGGTCCTGATTCACAAGCACCTGATAGCGCTCCTCCAAGGTGACGTCCTCGCCCGGCTTCAGCTTCGCCTGCTCAATCTCATCGTATTCGTATTGGAGCAACGAAAGCTCTCTCTGGCGACTTTCGCTGTGCGTCAGCGCCTCCGAAAGCTCCTGCCACAGCGCATGGTACGTCCGATACTCGTCCTTTACCTTTGCCAGCAGTGCCTTGCCTTCATCGCCGGAAAAACGATCGACCAATTCGAGCTGACGTGCCGCAGAAAGCAGCGTCTGATGCTCGTGCTGCCCGTGAATGTCCATAAGGCAGCTCGACACCTCTCGCAAAATGCTCGCATTTACCGCTTCTCCGTTGATCTTCGAGATGCTTCTTCCGCTCTCCATAATGCGACGCGATATGACGAGGGTCTCTTCAATCGGCAGCTCATGGCGTTCAAGCACCTCACGTACACGCTCATCCAGCCCCTCAAACATCAACTCCGCCAGCGCGTAGTCTCCGTTCTTTCCGAGAAGCTCTTTGCTCACCTTTCCACCGAGCGCAACGTGAATCGAACCGAGCAAAATGGACTTGCCGGCACCGGTCTCACCGGTGAGCACGTTCATTCCGTTCGTGAAATCGACCCACACCTCATCGATAATCGCAAAATTCTTTACATGCAGACTAACTAACATAACTTGTCCTTTCCCTCTCTCCAGGGCTCAACAGTATTGTGTCTGTGTATTACTCATCCCAGTTGTGATATACCTGCTGTACGTCGTCGTCCTCATCAAGCAAGTCGAGCGTACGGTTCATCATCTTAATGTCCTGCTCATCGCTCAGCGTTACCCAAGTCTGCGGAATCTTCGTTACCTCAGCCTCAACCATTACGACTCCGGCCTCTTCGAGTGCCTCGCGTACTGCGGAAAATGCATCGGGCTCCGTAATGATCTCATAAGAGTCCTCTTCCTCCGCAAAATCCTCTGCGCCCGCATCGAGTGCAAGCATCATCAAATCGTCGGGATCCATATCGCAATCCTCTTTAGCGACAATAATCTGTCCCTTCTCATCGAACATAAAGGACACGCTTCCCGGCGTTCCCATCGTGCCGTTACCCTTGTTAAATGCACTTCTTACATTTGCCGCGGTACGGTTCTTGTTGTCGGTCAAAGCATCTACGATGATAGCGATGCCCTTCGGGCCATAGCCCTCGTACGATACGAACTCATAGTTCACGGCATTTGCATCGCCGGCCGCCTTCTTAATGCTGCGGTCGATTGTGTCGTTGGGCATGTTGTTCGACTTCGCCTTAGCGATGACGTCCTTCAGTTTGCTGTTGTTGTTCGGATCGGGACCGCCCTCCTTTACCGCTACTGCAATCTCACGACCGAGGCGGGTGAAAATCTTACCCTTAGCCGCGTCGTTCTTCTCCTTCTTGTGCTTAATGTTCGCAAATTTAGAATGTCCTGACATACCTACGATGTCTCCTCTCTTTGTATTGTATCTATTGTCAAATGGTTCACCATCTAACGTCCGCAACGTTGATTGATTGCACGCAACGCAATCATGGCATCCGCAGCCGATCTCACCGCGCAAAACACGGTATCGTCTCCCGCAAGGGAGCCGACAATCGAGTCGATCTGCAAAGCATCAATGGCAGCTGCAACCGCCATCGCCATACCGCTGTTCGTACGTACGACCAAAATGTTCTGCGCCGTATCCATGGACACCAACGCATCCTGCAAAATACGAATGTACTTCTCCTGCAGCTCGGCCTGCGTCGTGCTACGTCCGAGTACAACGTACTTCTGCTTGCCACCCTCCGGCACCTTCGTCAGCTTCAGCTCGCGAATGTCTCGCGATATCGTAGCCTGCGTTACTTGAAAGCCCGCCTCGCTCAACAGCTCTGCAAGCTCATCCTGTGTTTCAATCGTATTCTGAGCAACCAACTCCAGAATCTTATTCTGTCTTAGGGTCTTCATGCATCTCTACTCCTTCCCTCTATACATTATAGCTTGCTTCGTACGCGCTCCCAGAAGGTCACGTCACGAAGCATAACAATCTCCGCCTTCCGATCCGCTCTGCGAACCGTAATCTCATCATCTACGTCCAGCTGAATCAGTTCATCACCGTCCAGCGTAACAAATGCCTCACCCTTCACAGAACGGGAGCTTTGCAGGACGCGTATCGTAATCTCCGAATCGTACGCCACCGCCAACGATCTCGCATGCAGCGAGTGCGGACAAATCGGTGTAATCAACAGCACATGTGCATTTGGCTCTACGACAACGCCGCCTGCACTCAGATTGTAGCCGGTTGAGCCGGTCGGTGTCGATACGATGACACCATCGCATTTGTACGAATCGACCTCTATACCATTCACGAGAATCTGCAGATGAATCAGTCGTGAGGAACCGCTTCTCGTTACTACAACGTCGTTCATCGCCAGCTCACGAAACAGCTGTCCGTCCTGATGTACCTCGAGCAGACAACGCTCCTCGATGGAATAATCGTCGTCAATCACTCTTTGCAATGCTGCCTTTGCGCCCTTGTAGTCCGCTGCGGTCAAAAAGCCCAGGTTGCCGAGGTTGATTCCGAGCACCGGAAGTCCGCGTTCCTTAAGCGCCTTCGCCGCGTGCAAAAAGGTTCCGTCTCCGCCGAGCACGATTCCGCACTCCGTCTCCTCCGGAATGCATTCGGTCATCGGCGCTTCACCGGTCGCAAACGGCTTGCACACGTACACCTCGCACTGCTGCTCGCGCAAAAAAGCCGCAAGCTCCTCCGTGCAATGTCCGCCCGGGTCCTTTTCTCTATTTGCTATGATACAAAAATGCTTCATCTCGTATCCTTTCTGCCTGCTGCTTCGTGATCGCGTATGCGGTACACTCCACCTCAGGTCTTAGCTGTGCGTAAAGCAAATACTCGATATTGCCGTTCTGCCCGCAAATGGGCGAGTAATCGAGCTGCAGCGGGCGATAGCCCAACGACATCGCAAACTCGACAATTCTCATAATCACGGTAGCATGAATCTTCTTATCCTTCACTACCCCGTGCTTTCCTATGTATTCCCGTCCCGCCTCGAACTGCGGCTTAATCAAAAACACACCGTAGCCGGCGTCCTTCGTAAGTGCGGCAATCGCCGGCAGGACTTTTGTAAGAGAGACAAAGGATACGTCCGCCACCGCAAAATCCACCGGACCGCCGAGGTGCTCCACCGTCACATCACAGATGTTCGTCTGTTCCATGGAGACCACGCGCGAATCGTCCCGTAGCTTTGCAGCAAGCTGGTCGGTTCCCACATCCACAGCATACACCTTTCGGGCACCATTTTGCAACATGCAATCCGTAAACCCTCCGGTAGATGCGCCGACATCGAGGCATTCGAGGTCGTCAAGCTTAAGTCCGTACTTCGTAACGACCTTTTGCAGCTTCAAACCGCCGCGGCTGACAAAGGGAATCTCATCGCCGACTACGGTAATCTCGCAGTCGTCCTCTACCTTCAAGCCGGGCTTCGTTACGCACACCCCGTCCACAGATACTCGGCCTGCCGTAACGCACTCCTTTGCGCGCTCACGCGAGCCGCAAAGCTGTCGCTGTACAAGCAGTATATCCAACCGTTCCTTCATTCTTATCCTCTCCGATACTCTTCCAGAATACGCTTCGTGATTCCGTCCGCCGTCAAGCTGTAGTCTTCAAGCAGCTCCTTGTAAGCTCCGTGCGGAAGAAATTCCTTCGGGAGTGCAATCGAAACCGTCTGCACCGGCAGCCTTTGCTCCGTGCAAAATGCGGCTATCTGCTGTCCGAAGCCACCGGTCGCAATGCCCTCTTCGATCGTAACCAGATGACTGTGTTCGTTCGCCAGCTCACAAATCAATTCGGTATCCATCGGCGCCAAGAATCTGGCATCCACTAAGGTGACACCGATGCCTTCCTCGTGCAAGCGCTCGCGCACCTTTTGCAAAGCACTCTCATACGGACCGGCAAATACAATGGCCACGTCCTTCTCACGGCACAGCACCTGCGCCTTTCCGTACGCAATCGGCTCCGACTCGCTTTCGTTGTTCTCACAATCGGCAGAGCCGCGCGGGTAACGAATGGCCACCGGGCCGTTATGCTCCATCGCGAACCGAAGCATCGCACTCAGTTCCCTACCGTTTCTCGGAGCCATCACCGTCATGCCGGGCATTTGCGTTAAAAATGCGATATCAAAGATACCCTGATGCGTCTCGCCGTCACTGCCGACAATGCCGGCACGGTCGATTGCGAATACAACCGGAAGTCGGTTCAAGCACACGTCGTGCAGTAGCTGATCGTATGCTCTCTGCAAGAACGTAGAATATACGGCAAATACGGGATGCAAACCGCTCGCCGCCATACCCGCGGCAAAGGTTACCGCGTGCTCCTCCGCAATTCCGACATCGAAAAATCGCTCCGGATACGTCCTCGAAAATGCACTCAAGCCGGTTCCGCTCGCCATAGCCGCCGTAATCGCCACCATCTCCGGATGTTCCGCTCCCAGGCGAAGCATCTCGTCACCGAACACCTCCGTGTACGTCTTCGCAAGCTTAGTCGCCACCACATCGCCCGTCGCAATACGAAACGGGGAAATGCCATGGAAACGGCTCGGCTCTTCTTCCGCGAAGCGATAGCCCTTACCCTTCTTCGTTACGACGTGCAGCAGCACCGCTCCGTCCACCTGCTCTGCGGCGTGCAACGCCTGCAGCATGTTCGGAATATTGTGTCCGTCTATGGGACCGAAATAGGTCAGTCCCATCTCTGTAAAGAAGTCTCCCGGAATCAACATCTGTCGAATGGAATCCTTCGTCTTTTTCAATGTTCGCGCTAAGCGCTCACCCAAATTGGAGCGATTGAGCACGTGCTCCACTCCGTTCTTAAAATCCAAATAACCGGAGCTCATTCGCACCTTGCCGAGATAGTTCGCCATGCTTCCTACATTTTGCGAAATCGACATCTCGTTGTCGTTGAGAATGATGATGACGTTGCTGCGAAAATGGCCGACGTTGTTGAGCGCCTCGTAAGCCATACCGCCCGTCAACGAGCCATCGCCGATGACCGCAACGACGCGATTGCTTTCGCCCTTGATGTCTCTGGCCTTTGCCATACCGGCAGCGACCGATACCGAGGTCGAGCTATGTCCGGTATCAAATGCATCGCAAGCACTCTCCGACATCTTCGGAAATCCGCTGATTCCACCTTTCGTTCTCAGCGTGGAAAACTGTTCTCGTCTTCCAGACAAAATCTTATGGGTGTAGGACTGATGTCCGACATCCCAAATCAGCTTATCCTCGGGGAAGTTCAAAAAACGATGTAACGCAATCGTCAGCTCTACCGTTCCCAGATTCGATGCCAAATGTCCGCCGTTTCGACTCACGGTCGACAAAATCAGCTTGCGAATCTCCTTTGCCAGCTTCGGCAGCTGGTCCTCGGGAAGCTTCTTTATGTCATTCGGTTGATTGATCTGATTCAGCCATTCATTCATGGTCTGCCTCCATTTCCTCGACAAGCATGTCTGCTACATCGTTCTGTTCACTAAAGAGCCGATAAGGCACGGCAAAAAGTCATCTCCGTCCGCGGTACCGTACTGACATAACAGCTCGGTTGCTTCGGCGGAAAGCTTCGCCACCGCACGTCTCGATTCCTCCAAGCCATGCAAGGTCACGTAAGTAGTCTTCGCATTTTTCTCATCGCTATGCACGGGCTTGCCAAGCTCCTCCGTCGTGCTCGTCACATCCAAGATGTCGTCTTGAATTTGAAATGCCAAGCCGACGCCTGCTGCCACGCGCTCTACCGCATCCACCGTCTTCTGCGGTGCCTGTGCCAAAATCGCTCCGATCATCATCGAAGCCTCGAGCAACGCACCGGTCTTATTCTGATGAATGTAGCTCAGTTCCTCTTCCGTCAGTGTCGATCCGCTCTTCATTACGTCCACCGACTGGCCTCCGACCATGCCAAATGCTCCGGCCTTTCCGGCCAGCACACGAAGCGCCGGTACAATCGCCGCATCGAGCTCTGCATCGCCGGTTCCCGCACGAATCGCCGTTTCGTAAGCAAAATTCAAAAGTGCATCTCCTGCGAGAATGCCCATCGCATGACCGTACTTCTTGTGCGTAGTCAGCTTGCCGCGACGATAGTCGTCGTTGTCCATTGCCGGCAAATCGTCGTGCACAAGC
>JAZODS010000072.1:0-1869 GCA_045597165.1 Lachnospiraceae bacterium
CGTCTTCGCCGCATTACCCGTTATCGCTACAACAACGTACCGATTGATATGGGCGGTCGCTATTTTTATATCAACGACGATGGTCATGTATGGAATGCCGGCTGGAGCCCGGTAAAGACCGAGCTTGACAGCTACGAATGTCGACATGGTATGGGCTACACGAAGATTTCCGGCTCCTCAAAGGGCGTTCATGCCGAGCTGACCTTCTTCGTACCGCAGGATTTTAACGGCGAGATCCATAAGGTTGTTCTGACGAACCGTTCCGGCGAGACGAAGAAGCTCAAACTGTTCAGCTTCCTCGAGTGGTGTCTGTGGGATGCCAACGACGACACGACCAACTTCCAGAGAAATTTCAACACCGGTGAGGTGGAGATTCTCGGCTCAACCATTTACCATAAGACCGAGTACAAGGAGCGACGCGACCATTTCGCATTTTATACGGTAAATGCTCCGATTCAGGGCTTCGATACGGACCGTGAGAGCTTCCTCGGCTTGTACAACGGCTTCGATCGTCCTCAGACGGTATTCGCGGGCGCACCCTCGAACTCCGTAGCAATGGGCTGGTCTCCGGTCGCCTCTCACTATCTTGAAGTATCCCTCGCTCCCGGCGAGAGCAAGGATTTCGTATTCTGCCTCGGCTATGTCGAGATGCCCGTAGACGAGAAGTTCGACACAAGCGGTAACTACGACGGCTTGCTTGACAGCATCGGCTATAAGAAAAATGTAATCAATAAGACGAAAGCACTCGAGATGATGTCCATGTGCGACACGACCGAAAAGGCGGACGCTTTGTTCGATGCGCTGAAGGCACATTGGAACAGCCTCCTCAGCCAGTACGCTGTCGTATCCCCGGATGAGAAGCTGAACCGCATGGTGAACATTTGGAACCAGTATCAGTGTATGGTCACCTTCAATATGTCCCGCTCCGCTTCCTTCTTCGAATCGGGAATCGGCCGCGGCATGGGCTTCAGAGACAGTAACCAAGACCTGCTCGGCTTCGTGCATCAGATTCCGGAGCGCGCAAGAGAACGTATTCTCGACCTCGCTTCTACGATGCTTCGAGACGGCGGTGCATACCATCAGTATCAGCCGCTCACCAAGCGCGGCAACCACGAGCTCGGCTCAAACTTCAACGACGATCCGCTTTGGATGATTCTCGCCGTTGCGGCTTATATCAAGGAAACCGGCGACGTTGCCATCCTTGACGAGGTCATTCCGTATGAAAATGATGAGTCGCTCAGTTCTTCGCTACTGGACCATCTTGAAAAAGCATTTTACCACGTATGCACGAAGATTGGTCCGCACAAGCTGCCGCTCAGCGGACGTGCTGACTGGAACGACTGTCTGAACCTCTCCTGCTTCTCGGACAAGCCGGGTGAGTCCTTCCAGACCTACAACAACAAAGAGATTTTCCCGGAGGCTCCGTTCTACAGCCAGACCGCGGAGTCCGTTATGATTGCTACGATGTTCTGCTATATCGGACCGGAGTTCTCGGCAATGTGCCGCTTGAAGGGACTCGAGGACGAGGCAAAGAAGGCAGACGCGAAGATTGCAGAGATGGTACAAGCGACCGAGGAATTCGGCTACGACGGCGAATGGTTCCTTCGTGCGTATGACCATTACGGCAACAAGGTCGGCTCCGCCGAGTGCGAGGAGGGCAAGATTTTCATCGAGCCTCAGGGCTGGGCTGTGCTTGCCGGTATCGGTAAGGACAAGGGCTATGATTTAAAGACGCTTGAGAGCATCGACAAATACCTCAACTGCGAGCACGGTCTCGTGCTGAACAACCCTGCATTTACAAAGTACCATCTCGAGTACGGTGAGATTTCCACCTATCCGGGCGGCTATAAGGAAAATGCGGGTATCTTC
>JAZODS010000073.1:0-4401 GCA_045597165.1 Lachnospiraceae bacterium
TCTTCTCAATCTGCTCCGAAAGGAACTTCACGTACTCCGACTCCTCGCCTACCGGATCCGGTCCGTTCGTACGGAAAATCATGCTGCACGGATTCTCCTCCGTATAAGGTGCCCAGTACGGCATATCCGAGCCATCGTCATCCTTGCCATTCGGGTTACCGTTCTTTACGAAGTTGCTCCAGTAGTTACACATCTGACGAGCGAGATCGTAGTGTGCTCCACGCCAAGGTCTCCAGCATTTTGCCAAGGTCTCGAAGAAGAACCACAGCTCTACCGAATGGAACGTGCCGGGGTTATCCCAGCCCGGAATCTCCGGATCGAAGTTATAGTAGTAGCCATCCTCTGCAATCTTCTTGAACACGCTCTTAATCGTACACTCCAAACCACTTACAAGTGCGTAGTGGCCTTCGCCGCACGGACGCGTTGCCTCCTCCATAGCCAGGAACTTCTCGGCGTCGTCTCCGAAAATGTTCTTCGCAATCTCGGCAAGCTCTTCTTCATTTGCCGCAGCAATGGAGTTCATGAACTCATTGGAGGTATTGCCGGCCATGATCGGAACGCGGTTGTGCTCTCCATTCATGATAATCTTAATCGGATCGCCTACGCAGAATACGTTGTCCTGTACAGGGAACATTCTGGGATTCGAAGCCGCAAACTCGCCGTACTTCGCGCGAATCTCAAGTGCCGGAATCGCTCTTGCCTCCTCAAGCGTCTTAACGCCGAGCAATTCGAAGAACTTCTCACCGAGCTTCTCCGCAAACTCCATCGAAGGAGGTGTCATGAAACCGCCCTCATTGTACGGAGAGCGAATCATACCACTCTGGATGATTGCCTTCTGGAACAAGCCCTTGCTTCCGGGCGATGCAAGCTGTGCGAGAACGCTACCGCCACCTGCGGACTGTCCCGCAATCGTAATATTGTCCGGATCTCCGCCAAATGCGGCAATGTTCTTGCGAACCCACAAAAGGCCCTCTCTCTGATCCAAATGTCCGAAATTCGTCGGAGCATCGGGCTGATTCTTTGTCAGCTCGGGATGTGCCAAAAAGCCGAATACATTGAGACGGTAATTCACGGCAACCACTACGATTCCACGTCTCGCAAGACGCTCGCCGTCAAATTCCATCTCCGCGGTATAGCCCCACTGGAAACCGCCACCGAAGTACCATACGACAACCGGAAGCTTCTCGTCTGCGGCTTTTGCCGGCGTCCATACATTGAGGTACAGACAATCCTCGCCCATTGCGATGTCCGGATCTACATGCCACTCTCTGCAATATATATCAGTGCCAAGGCCGGGCGTATCCTGTACCGAAATCGGTGCAAAACGATACGCTTCCTTCACGCCTTCCCAATTCTCACACGGCTGAGGTGCTCTCCAGCGATTCTCACCTACCGGTGGTGCTGCAAAGGGAATACCCTTAAATGCAGTAATGCGCGGGTCTGCCGCCTCAATGCCTCTTACCCAGCCATTCTCCGTCTTTACCAAACGTAACATACTCAAAAACCTCCTAACATAGTTTCACTACAGTTTCAATGCAAGTACTATCTATAATACCTACGCCGAATCCTCCGCGAAGCACCCCTATGTAACATACCACCTCGCGAAGTCCCAAGCATAATTATTATACCAAGCCCAATCGGCACTTTCAACAAAAAACTACCGTCACGTACCCCTAATCGACCGGTGCATAGCCCTCTACAATCTCAAGAATATCCCGCTTGTATACGTTTCCGCCGAGCACCGTTCCATCCGGTTCGATACCGATTGCACGAACGTCTCTCGGATTCTCTTCATACGGGCTTTCTGACTTCGTATCTGCGTCAAAATACTCTGCGAGATATTTTAGCGCATTGCCACTTGCAAATATCACATTTCCCTCATGAATGCGGATTCCCATTGCCGCAAACTCCGAAAGCAGCTCTTTTGTCCTTCGATTATATGGGTTGTCGGCGATCTCGGATACAAGCCAAGCCGGCTGCATGCGAAGCGGAACATTTTGATCCAAAAGGGCCTGTGCAAATGCCTTGACCGGCTCTATCGGAATCGTCTCTTGGTGAAATGCATCGACGGAAAGCAGCACATCGTTGACCCCACACTCCGACAACCTCTTTGCCACCTCACGGATTCTGTCCGGATTCTTGCTGAAATAACCGTTCGTGATCAACTGTCTTTTGGGAATACCAACTTCTGCGGCTACGCGGTGAATCTCGCATACCACCTCAGGATGCAACAGCGGTTCGCCTCCAAAGGTCATAAGCGATTTCAGCGGATACGCCGATGTCAAGCTACGAATCGCCTGCACGGCCACTTTGGCGTCGATGCGCTCTCCGCTCGTCAAATGCTCACCCTCGGAGCAATGCTTGCAGCGTCCCGTGCATGCATACGTAATAACGAACTCCAAGCGATTTAGATTTTGTGTATATGGATTCATCTCTTCCCCGATTCTGTATGTTTTGCGACTCACCGTGCCATACAATGCATTTGGCCGCATCCGCACAACACAAAAAGGCAGCAACGGAACCCCCGCTGCTGCCACAATAATTAACCGATTACTACCTCTGCTTCAGCAGCACCCTTTGTCAGCTTCAGCTTGCCGGCCTTGTCGCCGTATACGAGCTCATAATCACCCTTAAAGCCTTCTACGTCAACGAAACCATTCTCGTCCGTGTGAACTTCATATTCGGTCCACCACTCGCCCTTGATCAGCTCTTTCAATCTGCGGTAAACCGGCTTCACGGTATTGTCTCTGTGAATGACACCACTCGGTGCTCCGAGCCATGCGCCGTCAGCGAAATCCCAGCCCGTAATTGCCTCTACAAGCGGATGCTCGAACAGGATGCGGTACATCTCCTCCGTCTGCTCCATCTGACGCTGCTCACCTTCCGGTGTGGAAGCCCACTCCTTCACCTGGAAGTCGTTCAAGTCTACGATCTCCGGAGGCATCAAATCACCCGAAATGAGTGTGTTCTCCGTAAAGTGAATCGGAAGACCGAAATGCTCAAATCTCTCAAGCACCTGATGTACCTTCTCAGCGCCCCAGTAGCCCTGGTGCTGATGCGACTGAATACCGATGGCGGAAATATCTACGCCCGCATTGAGACAGCCGTCAATCAAGATTTCGTATGCAATCGAAGTATTAAAATCGTTCAAAAGGAATACACCGTCCGGATTCGCCGCCTTCGCTGCCGCGAACATCTCCTTGATGATTCCGACTCTGCCGAGGTCCTTGCTAATACGCGTAATGGCATTGTCATATTTATCGAAGATCGGCATAATCACCACTTCGTTGATAACATCCCACATATCCACCGTTCCGGCAAATGCCTTAACATCACGGTCGATACGAGCAAGCTGCTTCTTCAAAATCGTCTCGTTGTCGTACTGCATAAGCCAATCTGCGCAAGCCGTATGCCAGCAAAGCGGATGACCCTTTACCTTAACGCCGTGACTCTTCAAAAATTCTGCGGCATTTCTTCTGCTTGCCTCCTGCGGCTCGCCCTCTACCGGCTCATAGCCACCGAGATAGAACGGAAGCGTACCGTAGTTGTACACCTCAAGCCACTTCTCAACACGCTGCTTGAAGAACTCCTTCTTCTCGCCGTCCGGCATATTCGTATACGGCAACGTATCAAATGCACCGCAACCGAACAAGAACTCATGGTTCGTCTGCTTCAGCTTCAGTGTCTGATTCGCAATCGCGTTGCCCGCGCCGTCCGTAACATGCAATCTGCATGCAGCCTTTCTGTGTGCCAGCTTTCCCGAATTCATCATAATCCTACTCCTCCATCTTCTGAAAAAAATGATAGGTGCCCGCAAGAGCTCTCATTCTTGCCGACACCTATAGAATACTGCATCTTCTAATCAAAAACAATGTACTATGTTAAGCTGTTTTGTATTTCGAGCTCCAGACACGTCCAATCCTCGCCAAACCAGTCGTGCTTACCGGGGACACTTTTCGCCATGACGAAGCCCACCGACTGGTAGCATCTCAGCGCTGACGGGTTGTTCGCATAGACCCCGAGCGTCACCTTGCGAGCACCCAATATCTCAAAGGCGTACTTGAGTGCAACCTGAAGCATCCTTTTGCCGAGTCCCTCGCCACGCCTTGTATTGTCTACGATAATGAAACCGAACCGCAGCACCGTCTTTTCCTCATCGAGAAAGCGCATGATCAGATGTCCGACCACACCGTTCTCGTCAAATGCAACCACCGGATAGAACCAATCCGCCTCCTCGGCCACGGCATACTGCCGATTCATATCCTCAGCACTAATTGGAAAATGGTCATAGCGATCGGCACTCCATCTGCGAAATGCAAGTTCATCTCCAATCCACTTTACGATGTGCTCCGCGTCCTTTTTGTTGTACGGTCTCAATCTCAGCATTACTTATCCTCCGTT
>JAZODS010000074.1:0-2992 GCA_045597165.1 Lachnospiraceae bacterium
TGACAGTCAAGTTGTAGCGGAAGAGCAGTTTGTTGCAGCTGTGGAACGACTTCAGGCAACGCTTGCTGACACCGATTGCAGACCGACGGAATTCGAGCTGGCGGTAGCTGTCGGTATATTGTTCTTCGAAGCGGCAAAATGCGATTTTGTCATCCTAGAGGCCGGAATGGGCGGCCGTAAGGACGCAACCCATTTGAACACTTCCTCCGTGTTGACTGTAGTGACGCAGCTCGGAATCGACCATCAGCAGTTTCTCGGCAAGGCACTTACCGAGATTGCGGAAGAAAAGCTCGGCATTGCAGGCGAAGGTGAGCCGATTGTACTCGGTCCCAATGTGGCTCAAATGCGAGAATTCGCACAGCACCTCTGCGAACAGCACGGGCAAACGCTGTATTCCTCGGAGGGATATTATAATCAGCTGTGCCTTGAAGACAGTTCCTTGTCCAATCGACTGGCTGAGCAGGAGCTGAGACTTTCTGCGCTTTATCAAAAGAAAAACATCGCCACGGTATTGACAGCTCTTGATGCACTTACGATGGAGCACGTCATTTCGGAGCATGACCTTTGCAAGAATCCGAATGTGATAAAGGCCATTTGCGATGCGTATTTGCCGTATCGATTCGATATTCGAAGCAGAGCCCCGTATTTGATTATGGATGGCGGTCATAACCCGGATTGCATTCGTTCCTTGTGTCAAGCGTTAGATGCTTTGGACAGCGAGAGAAGGTATCACATCATTACAGGTGTGATGCGAGACAAGGATTACGCTGCGATGTATCGTATGTTATCAAAGTATGCGAAAAGCTTTTGCGTACTGACACCGAACAATCCTCGCGCATTACCTGCGTGCGAGCTTGCTGAGCATTTGCGCCAATATGAGCTTCCGATTGTCGTTGCGCATAGTATCGAACATGCGGCGGAACAGGCAGTGATGTGGCAAACGCACGGCGACGATGTCTTGATTTGCGGAAGCCTCTATATGATGCATGATATCGATCAAGCGATAAAAGAAATACTTACTAAGAGAGATGAACTATGACGTATTCTGAGATTGTCAACAAACTTACCTCAACCGGCTTCTTTTCTTCGTTTGCGGGACTGTACCGCATGAAGAAGACGATGGAGTACTTCGGTAATCCTGAGGAGCGACTTTCCTGCATTCATGTTGCGGGTACGAACGGAAAAGGCTCTGTCTGCTCCATGCTCCATGCGATATTAAAAGAATCCGGATATAAGGTCGGCCTGTTTACTTCCCCGTATTTGCACTGTATTCGAGAGCGTATTCAGATCAATTCCGAGATGATTTCCGAAACGGATTTTGCACGCATCGGAAATCGAGTGATGGATTATTGTGATAAGCTATATGAGCCCCCGAATCAGTTTGAATTGTTGACGATTATGGCTTTGCTGTACTTTGAAGAGCAGCATTGCGATATCGTCATTTTAGAAACCGGACTCGGTGGAACGTATGACCCCACCAACATCATTCCTTCGCCGATTGCAAGCGTCATCACGAACATCGGACTGGATCATTGCAAGGTTCTCGGCGATACCATTGAAAAGATTGCTGCGGCAAAGGCGGGAATCATCAAAAAGAACTGCGACGTTGTTATCTATCCGGTTGAGCATGCCGCACGCGAGGTGATTACAAGCTATGCCCTGAAGCAGGATGCGCGAATTCATTATGTGGATGTCGATGAGATTTCAAAAAAGCCGGCAATGGAAGGCTACGAGCATTTTGCTTATAAAGACACTGAAGTGGTATTGAACCTGCTGGGAGAGCACCAGGTGCGTAATTGTGCATTGGTTTTGGAAGTCATTCGGTTGTTGAACTCGAGAAATTATTTCATCAGCAGTGCCGACGTAGATACTGCCTTGAGAACGGTTTCATGGCCCGGAAGATTGGAGTTGCTTCACCGCAAGCCCGATGTGTACCTAGACGGTGGCCACAATCCGCAATGCATCGCAGCGGTTTCGGACTTTATTCGTACGAGAGTACGCAACACGGGAAAGCTACATATCGTAACCGGAATCGTGTCCGACAAGGATTATAAGCAAATGCTTAAGATGCTTTCGGAATTGAGCAGTCGCTTGTATTTTTATCGCTTTGAGAACCCCAGAGCGCTGACCGATGAGGAATACCTTCCCCTAGAGGAGCGTTATGGACTTCAGACAACATATAACATCAAAGACACACTTTGCTACCTACTCGAGACAATAGACCCCGACGATGTCATACTGTGCATCGGTTCGCTCTATATGGTTGATGAGATTCGAAGCATGTTTCGTTAACAAAGGAGATGCAGCATGAGCAAGAATGTTGATAACAAATTCAAAAAGGGCATACTCATCGGTTTGGGGGTACTGTTTGTTGTCGGTATGATTGTGCTTTGCTGCATTTTGTTTTTCGGCAAGAAGGACAATGAGTCGAAAGGCTCGAATTCCAATGAAAATGTTACGGCAACGCCCGGCATTTCCGTGGAAATCACACCTTCGGTTACCGTAACTCCGGAAGGGGGATCACCGTCTGATAATGAGGACTCCGAGAATCCGTCGTCGACACCAACGGTAGCACCAACCGATGCACCGTCAAAGGAACCGACCCCGGTGCCAAACGTATCGCCGACAGACGTCCCTACAAACGAACCTACACAGTCTCCGACAGATTCGCCTACAAAAGCACCTACAAAGGCTCCGACGAAGGCGCCGACAAAGCCGACCTCCGGAACACCGGTATCAAACCACGGTTCACTTTCCGTAAAAGGCGCAAAGCTGTATGACTCCAAAGGAAAGGTGCTTCAGCTCAAAGGCGTGAGCACGCATGGAATTCAATGGTTCCCTCAGTACGTGAACAAGGCAACGTTCCAGACGCTTCGCGACGATTGGGGAGCAAATGTCGTACGACTTGCGATGTACACCGCAGAAGACGGCTATTGTGTATCCGATGATACAAAGAAGAGTCAGCTGAAAAAGATTGTGACCGATGGAGTTT
>JAZODS010000075.1:0-30150 GCA_045597165.1 Lachnospiraceae bacterium
CGCGTCCCGGCTTCTACGGACAGATTCCTCCGAAGAAGGCAGCAACGCAGCCGACTCAGCCCGCAGGTCTTAACATTCCCGGCCGTGTAGCAACCGCAACACCGGGCGCAACGATTACGAAGCCGAACTATTCGGCAGCACCTGCCAACGACGGACTTGCACCGAATTACAACAGCAAGCCCGCAACCGATAACGGAAGTGGAATTAAGATTCCGGAGTTCTTACAGAAGAACCGCAAGTAAGATTGATTGTGTTTACCAAGTAGTTTTGAGTATGTGAAAAGAATAAGGGTATTACATTTTGGAATAGTGCAATGCAACGTCAGGTATGGCGATGCAATTGTACTATTCCGATTGGGTTTAAAAACACACTATCTTAGAGGAGGAAAAAGTATCATATGAAAAAGGGTAAGAAACTAATCGTATTCATTCTTGTGTTGGCGATGCTGGTTTCGAACTTCAGTTTTGTAGAGGCAGCAGAGGTTGAGATTGCGTTTGCGCAGGGGAGCGACGGCAACGGAACGATTCAAGTCTCCGATTTGGCCGGATATGATACACTGAGAGTGTATGCCAGCGCCACTACGCCGAGCAACAATGAGGAAATCGGATGGTTGGGTTGGGGCACCGGCGATGCACGATATGATAAGCAAGAAGGGTATTCCTTCATGACGACCAACAAGACGCAAGAGGTGTTTGAGTTTTCGATTCCCGAATTGCTTAATGACGTAGGAAATTACGACAGCATATTCGTGAATGTATGGAAAACGGGATTTAAAGCGCTTAAAGTCACTGCCGTAAAGGCGGATACTCCGACATCAACAAGTCTTTACACCAACAACACTTCGAATCACGGTAGCGTTATTCTTACAAAGGCGCAGATTCAAGAATTCGACACAATTGAGGTTACTGTTAAGTCGGTAGTGACCAAACCCACCACAACGGGAACCATCGGTGGATTGTGTATTGGAACGAGTAGCAATAATTATAACAACTGGGGCGTGAATGATGGCAGTTCGCTGTTTATCACTGTAGCTAATGCAGGGGCGTCTACGTCAACAACCGTTTTTAAGGTTTCGGATCTTTTGGCCGCAATGGACAAATATGATGGAGACGGGATTTTTGTAAATGTCTATGACATTTCGAATCAAAGTGAGGATTATGTCCTTTCTACCGTTGTTGGATATGGAACGTCCGCTGCAACGCCGACTCCGACACCGAAGCCGACGTCCACACCGACTCCGACGCCGAAGCCGACCGGAACTGCTACGAAGATCTTTACCTATAGCAGTCAGAATCAGTATTGCTCTATTAGCTATTCCGAATTGTCGAAATACGATACCATTGAGATTGTATTGCAAAAGCGTACTGCAAATGCTACGACACAAGGTGGCGAAGCAGGTGCATTGTGTATCGGTACAGCAAGTAATGACTACAACAACTATATTACGGTAGAACCGTTTACGTTCAGTGCTGGAACGAATGAAACGAATCCAAAAGTAGTATTTAATGTTTCGGACATTTTGGCGAAGATGGAGACCAATGAATCGGTTTTCGTTAATATTTTTAATTTCTATGAGGGTACCAGCGAGTATACACTGAAAGAGGTTAACGGTTATAAGGGTACCTCCCCCTCCAATCCGACTCCGACCCCTACGAATAAGCCGGCAGGACCTACCCCGACTCCGACGGAGCTTTGGGGCGGATATGAAGGTAACGGCAAGCTCCTTTTGGACATGATCGGACCTTATGAGTACATTGAGATTACGATAGAGAATATTAGTCCAACCGGCCAGATCGGCGGACTTTGTTTGGATCCGGATAACGAATGGGCGTCGACTACCGGATTTACATTCAACGCGACAAGCACGAGTCAGACATTCCGATTTAGCGTTGACGAGATCTTTGAAGCGGCTAGTGGTTTTAATAACGATTATGCAATTACTTTGAACGTGTATGATACGAATGCCGGATCAATTACCAGCGTTAAGGGTGTTGGTACACGTGAATATGACAGCCATACGAAGGATACCTACGAGCCGATTGGTGAACAGATTGTTCCCGAGACCGAGGACGATTACCGCTTTACGCGTGCCCAGTTAGAGATGTACTCGAGAATTCAGGTAGTTATCAAGTCAAAGAATCCGAACACGTATAGACCGGTTGGTAAAGAGATTGCATCGCTCATGTCAGGACAAGGAGCGAATGGCGAAGAGGCTGTGAAATACGATGGAACGCAGTTCTATTCCTCCGGTGGTTACTTTGATTACGAGATGCAGATCTTCGATGTGGAAGATTTGTTGAAGGCGATGGGAACTAACAATGAGTGTTGGGTTAACGCATACGACGAAGACGTCGACACGGAAGAGAATGAAGAACCTGTAAAGTATATCATTCATGAGATTCGTGCAGAGCTGAAGCAGTTGGATGAGAACGTAATCTACGAACAGACGACTCCGGTAGTTAAGGGAGAGAATGAAGAGATCGGAACGTACAACATTCGATTTGTTCAGTTGATTACGAAGGAGCAGGCCGCTCAGAATAATTGGGTGGAATATCACCTTACGAGATCGGACGGAAAGAAGGCTGTTTTGTCCGGAAAGGGTGACCCGAGTTCAAAGTATAATCGTGTGTACGATGAGGTTCGAACGATTGGTACACGCTTGTATGCAGGCGAAGGACATTATTATTTGGCCATTACGATTATGAATGTCCCTGAAAACATTGATCTTACTTGCCAGATGGTAATGGGAAAATAATTGGGAATGGAGGCGCATTTTATGAAGACTGAATATTTGAGTCCTGAAATTGAAATCGTCGAGTTCCCGATTGTGGATGTTATTACAACAAGCCAACCGGATTGGGAGATCTATAATGAACCCGAGGATTTCAACGAACTTACTTGGTATTAATCTTTAGTGCTTTATGTGGCAGACCTTGTGTCTGCCACATTATTACGGAGGAAAAGAATGAAGAGAATCATGTTGTTAATCACGTTGCTTTCGCTGCTTTTGTTGGTGGCATGCAAGGGCAATGATGACGAGAAGAAACCGTCGCCGACCCCGCTGCAGGGCGAGGATGCTACGCCGACCCCGACCGGTGGTCTGCAGTTAGACGACGAGCCTGACAATTCTATCGATTTTGATGACTTGCCGTTTGATCCGGATGAGGAAGATCCGGAGGGTGGTGATTCCGGTGAGGAGACGACTCCTTCTGTGAAGCCGAATGAGCCGACCAATAAGGTGACGAAGGCGCCTACGCCTACTTCGCCGCCGGCAGATGATTTTGACGATATCTTCGGACCGACAAAGGCACCGACAAAGGCGCCGACGAAGGCTCCGACTGAGGCACCGAGTGATAATCCGCAGGCACCGACGTCGATGCCGAGCGCAACGCCGACTCCGAAGCCGGACGACGGACTCTCGGGTGGCGGTAAGGCACCGAACGATAATTTGGATTGGGGTCCGTTGGTTCCCCAGTAAGCAATACGAATTACTAAGGACAATGCAGTGATGCATTGTCCTTTTTGTTTTTTTGATGGTGTGACCTTGGCGATGTGTGAAGCGTGACGCTGCAGAGTCCGCAATTACAGGATAGAACATTCGGAGGTGTTATGGTTGTATACGTCGATCGACTCTTTCTTACCACGGCGATAAGCATCTATGCTTGCTTGCGCTTCTGCGAAGGCTGGTATGGACGAAGGCGGGGGCGGCGCTATGACGTGATGGCGGCCACTGTGGGCGCACTTATCTTTGTATACGGATTTTGTATGCTTCTACAGAGAGGAGGGCTGGCAGACACACCTTCTCGTGCCATGCTGTTGCTCCTGTACCCGGTGCTACATATCGCGTATCAGAGCATACGATTCCGGAACGATTTGAACGCTCGTACCCGCGCAGAACGGATCCGATTCGTTCTTGGAAATCTACTTGCGTTTTTTTCGGCAAATGTACTGCTCGGTTGCCTCGTGAGCGGCATTCGTCTTTTGTTGCCGGGACTTACGAATACGTATGCCGGTGGTCTTTCGTCACTTCTTTTATCAAGCTTCGTGTTGTGTCTACTACCCAAACTGCGAAAGCAAAATGCAGTCGGAAACCGCCGCACGGTGCGCATAGTGTGCGGTGCGACAGTCTTAGAAGTTCAAGGCTTTGTCGACACGGGAAACCTCTTGCGAGGACCGAAAAAAGAGCGCGTGTGCGTGTTGCGAGAGGAGCTGTATGACCGGCTTCGGACAGAGGACTCTGAGGAATTCCTCGTTGCCTATTTCGCCGCAAATGGTGACGTCGGCACGATGCCATGCATCCGTGTAGAACGCCTTGAAATCCGCCCGGATCCACCTGAGGTGCTTTACGGCGTCACGGTTGCGCGAGGACGAGGAGCATTTTGCAAGGGGTACGATATGCTGTTGCCGGAGCGGTGGGAGTGAAGGAGCTGGAAAGAATATTTTCTTCGACACGAGGGAATGACATATTGTGCGCGGCATTTGCGCTATGATATGGGGAGATAGATGCCCGACGCAAGGGTGAATAAGAATCAGAGGTGGGAATATGTCGTATTTTTGGAGACGGTGTATTGCGATGTTTCGGGGGAGCATGCGATACTTTTTTGAGTGTGATGCGAGTGAGCTGTATTACATAGGGGGGACGGATGTGCTGCCGGCACCGCTGACTGCGCAAGAGGAGCTGGAGTGGACGGCGAAGCTCGCGACGGAGGAACGGAAGCAGGCGAGAAATTACCTGGTGGAGCACAATCTGCGGCTTGTTGTGTACATCGCCAAGCGCTTTGACAATACAGGAATCGGAGTCGAGGACCTAATCTCCATCGGTACCATCGGTTTGATGAAGGCAATTAACACGTACCAGACCGATAAAAATATCAAGCTTGCTACGTATGCCTCGCGCTGTATCGAAAATGAGATACTGATGTACCTGCGTCGCACAAATAAGCTCCGCGTGGAGGTGTCCATCGATGAGCCGCTCAACGTGGATTGGGACGGAAATGAGCTTCTTTTGTCTGACGTGCTCGGAACGGAGGAGGACGGCATCCTAAAGCCGATGGAGGATGCGGTGGATCTTATGCTTTTGAAGAAAGCACTCAAAAAGCTTTCGGACCGCGAAAAGCTGATTATCAGCCTGCGCTATGGACTCGGAACCGAGAGGGGAGAGGAGAAGACACAAAAGGAGGTCGCGGACATCCTCGGAATCTCACAATCGTACATTTCGCGTCTTGAGAAAAAGATTATCAAGCGACTGAAAAAAGAGATGGCGTTGTTGGAGTAAAAGGATGCTATATGGGGTGTGTATGTTATAAAACGAATTGGCACATTCTACAAAAGTAGATAGCATATATTGTGCACATTGACAGTAGAACAAGAACGCGGGATTTGGTATAATTATCACGTGGTGAATTCACAAAACACATTTATGGAGGCAGATTATTATGAAGAAGCTTTTTTCTTTGTTGCTTGTTGTAGTTCTTGCTGCAACTATGGTACTTGGTACGGCTGCTGCTGATACCGAGTTGACGCTCACTGAGTACAATCAGTTCTCTCTTGTTGATGCAGTTGAAGGAGACACTGTTGTACTTGTTATCGAGTGTACTGAAGCATCGGCTGATATCGGCTGGGGCATCGGTGGTATCGATCTTGATGGTGACTGGAATGTAGAAGGTCAGCAGTATGAGATCTTGCTTGAGGCAACTCCCGTAGTTGGTGACAAGCTTACCTTTACCTATGATGCTATGGAGCTGAAGAATGCTGCTAGCGATCCCGCAAATCTCATTGCTAACTTCTATAACGGTTTTGTTATTTCTTCTCTTACCTTGAAGAATGCTGTAGTAGATGAGGGTGGTTCCGACGAGGATAACTCCGATGATTCCGCACAGACCGGCGACATGATGAATGTTGCTCTTCTTGCAGGTGTTGCAGCTCTTGCATTCGTTGCAGTTGTAGCTTCTAAGAAGGCTAACGCTTAATCAACATTTTGATTACCCTGAGAGCGGCGCTTAGGCGTCGCTCTTTTTGTTTTGAACGGACGATATGGAAATGCAAGAAGTCTGCGATGAATTTCGTCGAAAGTAGCAATGTCACCAAATATATAGAGAGTAAATTGTGCATTTTGACGATAGTGTAAATGCGTGAAATTTGGTATAATGTCCACGTGGTGAATTCACAATACATATTTACGGAGGTAAAATAATATGAAGAAGTTGTTTTCTTTGGTACTCGTTGTAGTTCTTGCTGCAACTATGGTACTTGGAACTGCAGCAGCTGAGACTACTCTTTATTCTGAGTCTTATGCAGCTGGCGCAGAGAGTGGCACTACCATTCCTGTAGATGGTTACACCTTCACTGAGGAGAATATCGAGCTTCGCATTACCATCGCTACTCAGGATGCTGAGCATGCAGAGTGGGGCTTCGGTGCTATCAATGACTCCGCATGGGCTAACATTTCCGGTCTTGATCTCAAGACGGTTGCTGAGCCTGGTGAGAACGTAACGGTATGGACTCTTAAGGAGATCGGTGATGCTTTCGCAGCAGCTGGTTCCGATCCGACCGCTGGTCTTATCATCAACGTTTGGGATACTTATGGTCTTGTTACGAAGGTAGAGATCGTTGATACTACCGCAGCAGCTGGTGGCGAGGGTGATGATTCCGCACAGACCGGCGACATGATGAATGTTGCTCTTCTTGCTGGTGTTGCAGCTCTTGCATTCGTTGCAGTTGTAGCTTCTAAGAAGGCTAACGCTTAATCAACATTTTGATTACTCTAAAGGCGATGCTTCGGCATCGCCTTTTTTGTGTTTTTCGATGGCAACAAAGTCCTCCGCAGCAGTATAAAGTATCTTCAAAATGAGAATCCTTACAGTATCAATGTAGTCGGAGGGTTCTTTTTTTATGTCGCTTTATAAGGTTGAGATCTGCGGAGTTAACACAAGTAAGCTGCCGTTGCTTACGGAGGAGGAAAAAGAGGTACTGTTGCGTAAGGTGAAGGAAGGGGATAAGAAGGCGAGAGAGCAGTATATCTACGGCAATCTGCGACTGGTGCTGAGTCTTGTTCAGCGATTTTCCTCGAGCAATGAAAATGTGGACGACCTGTTTCAAATCGGTTGCATCGGCTTGATGAAAGCAATCGATAACTTTGATATCAACCTGGGGGTTCGCTTTTCCACCTACGCAGTTCCGATGATACTCGGTGAGATTCGACGCTTCCTTCGTGACAACAACGCCATACGTGTATCGCGATCGCTGCGTGACATTGCGTACAAGGCAATCTACGCCAGAGAGCTGCTACGGAAGGAACACTCCTCCGAACCGACGATCGAAGAGGTGGCAAAATCCATCGGAATACCGGTAGAGGACGTCGTAAATGCTCTGGACGCCATCCAGACGCCGGTGTCGTTGTTCGAGCCGGTGTATAGCGAGGGTGGTGATACGCTGTATATTATGGACCAGGTGTCCGATCAAAAGGACCAAGAGGAGTGCTGGGTAGAGGAATTGGCCTTGCAGGATGCACTCAAAAGACTGCCGGAGCGGGAGCATTCCATCATCGATATGAGGTTTTATCAGGGTAAGACACAGATGGAGGTGGCGAAGGAAATTCACATCTCACAGGCACAGGTTTCACGGCTCGAAAAAGCGGCGATAAAGAGCATGAAAAGTTACCTCGGAAAGGCGTAGCGGCATTGACTTCCGTAGGGTAAAGTGCTACAATGACTTTGATTTTGCATTTTTGCGCACGCGTGTTGTGACTTGGTGTCCGGTGCGCCGAAATGCCCGGAGGATTGGATATGTTACTGCTGTTTTTTCTCTTGTGGATTGTACTCAATGGAAGGTTGACCTGGGAGGTTGCGATTGTGGGTTTGGTGATTGCCATACCCGTCTACATATTTTTTTGTTGTTACATGCGATTTAGCCCGAAGAAGGAGCTGCGTTTTTACGGACAGGTGGGATTTGCGATTCGCTATGTCTTTTTGTTGCTGTGCGAAATTGTGAAGTCCAGTTTGTCGGTTATGCGCTTTATTCTTTCGTCAAAATACGAGGTGGAGCCGGCTTTGGTTGAGTTTCGTACAGATCTCAAGAAGGATTTGTCCCGCGTTGTGCTGGCAAACTCCATCACTTTGACACCGGGAACGATTACGGTAGAGCTTGAGGACAATCGTTATTTGGTACATGGTCTTGACAAAGACTTTCTCGTGGACATCGACAGCAGTGAGATGGAAGCAAAGCTTTTGGAGAATGAGCGGAAAGGACAGGTAGGATAACTATGGAGCAGGCGTATAATCTGTTGTTCGGTTCGATTATTATTATACTGATTCTCATTATGTTCTTTTGCCTTGCTCGCGCAATCAAAGGACCGGAAATTACGGACCGTATTGTTGCAATCAACATGCTCGGTACGTTGACGATATTGATCATTTGCATTCTTTCCTTCTGGCTTAAGGAGAGCTATTTACTCGACGTGGCGTTGATTTATGCGATGATTAGCTTTATCTCGGTAGTGGTGCTTACGAAGGTGTACACCGGTGTACATCGCGAGCATATGCACGAGAAGGAAAAAGAAAAGGAGGCGGAGTGATGGCTTGGGTACAGTTTGTGATTGCCGCTATCTTTTTGCTTGCGGGTGCGTGCGTGGCTGCAATTGCGGCATACGGAATTCACAAGTTTCACTTTGTGCTGAATCGTATGCATGCGGCAGCGCTGTGTGATACCTTTGCGATGCTTTTGGTGCTGACGGGACTGATTGTGCTTTGGGGTGTTTCCTTTGAGTCGGCTAAGCTCGTATTGATTATTGCATTTCTATGGTTTGCGAGCCCGGTATCCAGTCATTTGCTTGCACGACTGGAGCTGACAATCAACCCGCACATTAAGGATGAATGCGAGATTTCGAAAGAAATCGAAGACGCGATTGCAGAGGAGGAACAGCTATGACAAAGATTATCTTGTTGCTGCTGGCGCTGTTTCTGATTGTCTGTGCGGTCAGCGTAAGCTTTACGAAGAATCTCCTTGTGTCGATCGTCATCTTTATGTCGTATAGCTTGGCGATGTCGGTCATTTGGATATTCCTTGAGTCGCCCGATTTGGCTATCACCGAGGCGGCAGTCGGCGCCGGTGTTACGAGCGTGTTGTTCTTCATTACGCTTCGTAAGATCAATTCCCTTGAGGTAGAGGAGGAAGAGCATGAGCAAGATTCGGAAGAATTATAACAACTCCTTCAGCTACCGCTTTTGGAGGTTCATGGACGGAGAACGTGCGGAGAAGCCGGAAGAGGATTATGCCGCACGCGTAGAGGCCTTGGAAGAGGAGACTACGGACGGACACGGACATTTCATGGTCATTAAGGACCGAGATCCGCACGAGGATGCGAAGCGCTTTGCCGAGATGTCGGGCTTTCGTTGGTTTCGAAAGATATATCAGGTGCTCGCGGGTGTGCTGGGCGTATTGATTGTAACGCTGTTGATTTATAACGTCGCTTCGATGCCGACCTTCGGTTCGGCGGACACGGCGATGAACAACGAAGTGGTGGACCGATATCTTGAGAAGGGACAGGAGGAGACCGGTTCCGTAAACCTCGTAACCGGTATGATTTTGCAGTACCGAGCCTTCGATACCTTTGGTGAGACTAATGTGCTGTTCATTGCCACCTGTACGGTTATGATCCTTTTGATGCTGAAGCGCGACGAGAAGGGAAATGACGAGCTTCAGATGGATACGGACCGCACGTATGAGCCGAAGAAGGATATCATCCTGCAGACGGTTGCACGTGTTGTCGTTCCGCTCATCTTTTTGTTCGGTTTTTATATCTTGCTAAATGGACATCTTTCGCCGGGAGGCGGTTTCTCCGGCGGAGCCATTATGGGTGCGGGACTCATTTTGCACAGTGCGGCATTTGGCTTTGTGAAGACGCAGCGCTTTTTCAATAAGCACGTGTACGAGATCATCAAGGTCGGTTCACTTTGCTTGTATGCGCTGATTATTACGTATTATTTGTTTACGGGAGCGAACGGAATCGCTTCCATCGTTCCGCGCGGAATTCCGGGCAACATTATCAGTGCGGGTCTGATTCTGCCGATCAATATCCTGGTCGGCTTGGAGGTGGCGTGCACGATGTACGCATTTTATGCATATTTCCGAAAAGGAGGCTTTTGATATGCTACAGCAGCTTTGGGATAATTATCTGAGCGTTGTTGCGATGATTCTATTCGGTATCGGATTTTGCAATCTTTTGTTGCAGAAGAATCTGATTAAGAAGATTATCGGTCTGAATATCATGGACACGGCAGTGTATCTGTTTTTGGCCTCCATGGGTTATATCGCAGGAAGAACCGCCCCGATTGTTACTGACGGTGTGACGGATGCGGAGCGTTACATAAATCCGATTCCGAGCGGTCTTGTGCTCACCGGTATCGTTGTTTCGGTCAGTGTAACGGCGCTGATGCTCGCGCTTACGATTCGACTGTATAAGCGATATCACACACTGGATATCGACCGAATCGCACTGTTGGTAAGAAAGGAGCATATTGAATGATGGATTTTCTTCGTAACTTTCCGTTCTTCAGCATCCTGCTCCCGATGGTGTCCGGTCCGATCAGCTCCTGTCTCGGAGCAAAGGCGGCTAAGCGAATCAGCTTTACGGTAGTGACGCTTTCGTGCCTTCTTTCCGGCGCGGTGTTTTTATACACGTTGTCCTTGGATGCACCGTTTGTCTATCAGATGGGCGCATTTCCGGCTCCGTTCGGTAACGAGATTCGTGTGGGCGTGCTGGAGACCTTTATCGCATTTTTCTTTTGCTTGATTATGCTGCTTTCGTTGCTTGGCGGACTTCGTCACACGGAGCGCGATGTGGAAGAGAAGAAGCAGAATCTGTACTACATTATGATCAATCTGTTGCTCAGCTCGCTTCTGGCACTGGTTTATACAAATGACTTGTTTACCGCGTACGTATTCATCGAGATTAACACAATCTCGGCCTGCGGCTTGATTATGATTCGCGGTTGGGGACGAAATGTTCTGGCGGCAGTTAAGTACATGATTATGTCGTTGCTCGGTTCCGGTCTTGTATTGATGTCCATTTCGATGCTGTATGGTATTACCGGACATCTGTTGATGGAGGATATGCACCGCGTTATCGTTAACATCGTTGCGGAGAAGACGTACGTCGGACCTCTGACCGTTGCGGTAGGCTTGTTCTGTGTCGGTATCGCCATCAAATCCGCGCTGTTTCCGTTTCACTCGTGGTTGCCGGATGCTTACGGCTATTCCACCTGTGCCTCGAGCGCCATCCTGTCGAGTCTTGTGTCGAAGGGCTATATCTTTTTGCTGATTAAGTTTTTCTATCGTGTAATCGGCATGGATATCATCCAGATTACGAAGGTAGACGACGTGTTGTTTATCTTCGGTATCGCGGGAATGATCTTCGGTTCCGTCAGCGCAATACAGCAGCCGGATGTCAGCCGAATGATTGCATTTTCATCGGTTGCCCAGGTCGGCTATATCTATATGGGCTTCGGTATCGGCACCGAGGCGGGAATCATTGCATCGGTATTTCACATTCTCGCACATGCGGCCGGAAAGTCGCTGTTGTTCGTATCGGCAACCGGCTTGTCGGAGGTTTCCGCGGGAAGCACGTATTATTCCGATTTGCGCGGGTCGGGCTATCGAAATGCGATAGCGGGCATGGCCTTTACGGTCGGAGCATTTTCCATGGTCGGCATTCCGTTGTTCGCGGGCTTTACGTCGAAGGTGTATTTTGCAGAGGCGGCGATGAATGCTACGTCCTTGAAGATGGTTATTACATTGATTGCACTGGCGCTTAGTACGGTGCTGAATGCGGTATATTTCCTGCGACAGGTTGTCAGCATCTATACACCGCAAAATGAGCAGTACAAGGTCAAGGGATATCGTACGGCGTTGTCGATGAGCATCGCGCTTGTGCTGTTTACCGTGATTAATTTGTTGCTTGGCATGAGCAGTCACCCGATCTTTCAGTGGTTGAGTAAGGGTCTGCGCTTGTTCTCATAATGGTTGGACTATAATACATTGCGTTTTACGCAGAAGGAGTCGCTTTGAATACGAATTGGATGATTGCGGCACCGATTCTGTTGCCCCTGCTTGGAGTGATAGCTCTTTGGTGCGTTAAATCAAAGGATAATCGAAGATTGCTTCGACAGATTACCGGCGGAACCGTGCTTTTGACGGCGCTTCTTACCGGCATTGTCGCAGCGGGAGCGGACAGTGAGCTTGTTATGCTTCGCTTTCTTCCGGAGATGCCGATTTATTTTCGCGTAGACAGTATGGCGAGATTTTTTGCCATTCTGACGGCGGGAATGTGGGTGCTCTCGACGATGTTCTCGTTTGAGTACATGAACCATCAAAAGGAGGAGGCACGCTATAGTTGCTTCTCGCTTTTGTCGCTCGCTGCGTTGCTTGGAATCTGTTTTTCCGGCAATATGATGACGACGTATTTGTTCTATGAGATGATGACGCTGGCGACCTTCCCGCTTGTGCTTCACGAGCGTACGAAGGAGGCGATTTCGGCCGGCTTTACGTATCTGTTTTATTCCATCGGCGGTGCATTCCTCGGTTTGATCGGTATGTTCTTTATCTATCAAAACAGTGCGGCATCGACAGCTGCGGGCGGTCGTCTCGCATACGTATCCGGTGGCTTTTTGGACAGCGCGCTTGCTACGGAAAATCGTTCCGCGCTTCTCGTAGCCGTATTTTTGATGCTCGTCGGCCTCGGCTCGAAGGTCGGCATGTTCCCTCTTCACGGATGGCTCCCGAAGGCACATCCGGTAGCACCGGCACCCGCTTCGGCGCTGTTGTCCGGTAACATTACGAAGATGGGTATCCTGTTCATTTTGCGTGTCGTATTTTACTCGCTCGGCGCGGATTTCCTGCGCGGAACGTGGGTGCAGACGGCGTTGCTTGCTTTGAGTGTGCTGACCATTTTCCTCGGTTCTATGCTGGCGTATAAGGAAAAGCTTTTGAAGAAGAGATTGGCTTACTCCACGGTGAGTCAGACGTCCTATGCGTTGGTTGGCTTATACTTGCTTCATCCGGTTGCCATCTGCGGCGCGATGTTGCATATTCTGTTCCATTCGGTCATTAAGAACCTGCTGTTCCTTTGTGCCGGTTCGATGATTTATACGACCGGTCACCATACGGTGGGAGAGTACCGCGGAATCGGTAAGCGTATGCCGATTACGATGTGGTGCTTTACGCTCGGCGGTTTGGCGCTTGTCGGCATTCCTCCGTGCAGTGCCTTCGTGAGCAAATGGAAGCTTGCGACCGGTGCACTTGCTTCGGGCATCAGTGGATATCAGTACTTTGTTCCGGTGATTTTGCTCATCAGTGCGTTGCTTACGGCCGGTTATCTTATGACGATAACGGCAGACGCGTTCTTCCTTGCGAAAAAGGAGGAAGAGGAAGAGGCACCGAACCCGAATCCGAATGCAAAGGATCCGAGCTTGTGGATGCTGGTTCCCTTGGTTGTCTTGGCCGTGCTTTCAGTTCTGCTCGGAATTCTTCCGGTGGACGAGTGGGGCATTTTCGCCGAGCTGCTTGGTGGATTGTACTAAAAGTGAGAATGAGCTTTGTCCCTTGATGGGATAGAAGAGGTGAATTTATGAGTGCGTATTGGTTATTGGCTCCGATATTGTTCCCGATTGTGATGGGCGCGATATTGGGCCTGAAGCACATCCACGTGCGCAGAAATCGAGAGATTTATGTATTTGTCAGCACCTTGTTGACGTCGATTATGGTGTGGCTGTTGCTCTGGTTTCGACCGCAGGGTGAGGCGATGGTGCTGAACATGGCCGGCGATTTGGCGGTGAAATTCCATATGGACGGCTTCGCCTGCGTATTTGCCGGATTGGTGTCGGTACTGTGGCCGCTGGCTGCATTGTACGCCTTTGAGTATATGCGCAAGGTAGGAAAGGAAAATGTGTTCTTTGCCTTTTACACGATGACCTATGGTATCACGCTCGGTATTTCGTTTTCCGCCAACCTGATGACGCTTTACATGTTCTATGAGATGCTGACGCTTGTTACGGTTCCGCTTGTCATGCATGAGCTGGACCGCAAGTCAATCGTTGCGACGCGAAAATACATCAAGTATTCCATCGGTGGTGCCGCATTTGCCTTTATCGGCTTTATCAGTATTTTGACGTTCGGTACGACGCAGGATTTCGTATATGGCGGCGTGTTGAGTGCGGATGCGATGGCGCAAAGAGAGACGCTTCTCTTGGCTGTATATGTGTTGATGGTGCTTGGTTTTGGCGTTAAGGCGGCAATCTTTCCGTTCCACGGCTGGCTGCCGAGTGCATCGGTTGCACCGACTCCCGTGACGGCGCTGCTCCATGCGGTGGCGGTCGTAAAGGCGGGTGCATTTGCAATCATTCGTGTGACGTATTATTCGTACGGAACGGATTTTCTCCGCGGAAGCTGGGCACAATATGTCATATTGGGCTTCGCAGCATTTACGATTGTATTCGGTTCGGCAAAGGCGCTGAAGGAGATGCATTGCAAACGAAGACTTGCATATTCGACGGTAAGTAATCTGTCGTACATCGTATTTGCCGCGGCACTTATGACTCCGGCCGGTATGATTGGCGGTATGGTACATATGATCTTCCACGGTTTGATGAAGATCACGCTCTTTTATTGCATCGGCGCTGTGATGATTAAGACGGGCAGACGGTATTTGTGGGAGATGGACGGCCTCGGAAGAAGAATGCCGCTCATATTCACGGCATTTACCTTGGCGGGTCTTGCACTGATCGGAGTTCCGCCGCTTGTGGGCTTTGTGAGCAAATGGTACATCGCCGTGGCGGCAGTGGAAGAGGGCTCGGTTATGGCATGGATCGGTATCGGCGCGTTGATTCTTTCGGCGCTGCTTACCGCGGTATATATCTTGCAGGTTGTAGTACGTGCATGGTGGCCCCGCGAAGGCTTTGACCCGACGTCGGTTGAGGAGCTTCCGGTGCCCGGTACTTATATGAGAATTCCGCTGTTGTTGCTTTGCGGATTGATTGTTGTATTTTCCTTTTATTCCGAAGTGTTGATTTCCGTGTTTGAAAGAATTGCGACAGGTATTTTTTGAGAGGAGCTTCTAGTAGTATGATCGGTGAAAATTCAATCGTATTGATGTTGCTGATTCCCATTGTCGGAAGCGCTCTTTGTATGCTTGCGGGATGGCTTACGACACGTTATGTCGGGGAAAAACAGGGCCGCAGAGCGTACGAGATATCCTATCTGGCGGTGCTTGCGGTTACCTTTGCGGCTGCAATGCTTTGCGCGATACCGGCTTGGTCGGGCGAGAGCGATACGCTTCACCTGAACCTTTGCTACAGCGAGCTGAGTTTCCGCATTGACGGCTTTCGCGCGCTGTATTGCGTGCTGGCTTCCTTTGCATGGCTTGCCAGCGGTGTGTTCTCCATCGGCTATTGCAAGCATAAGAAGAAGGTCGGACGGTATTATTTCTTTGTGCTTTTGACGCTTGGAGCAACGCTCGGCGTGTTCGCAGCGGCGGATTTGTACGCACTGTTTTTGTTCTTTGAGGTGATGTCCTTGGCATCGTATGTGTGGGTAGTCGAGGAAGAGACGGAGGCTGCCATCGAAGCCTCGAAGACGTATTTGGCGGTCGCTGTCTTCGGCGGACTTGTGATGCTGATGGGACTGTTTTTGCTGCAGCATTTGACGGGAACGCTCGAGCTGGCGGCTCTTTCCGAGGCGGCAACGCTTGTGGAAGATAAGACGCTTTTGTACGTTGCTGGCGGCTGTCTTTTGTTCGGCTTCGGCGCTAAGGCCGGTGCATTTCCGTTGCACATTTGGCTTCCGAAGGCGCATCCGGTGGCTCCGGCTCCGGCATCTGCGCTGCTTTCCGGAATCCTGACGAAGGCCGGTGTGCTCGGCGTGTTTTTGCTTTCCGGTCAGATGTTCCTCGGCGACAGAGCGTGGGGCAATCTGATTATGATACTCGGTACGCTGACGATGCTCATCGGTGCGGCAGTGGCGCTGTTTTCGATTGACATGAAGCAGACGCTTGCGTGCTCCTCGGTATCGCAAATCGGCTTCATTCTTGTGGGTCTCGGAGCGCTCGGCATTCTCGAGCATGAAAATGCGCTTGCGGTTCACGGCGCCATCCTTCATATGACCAACCACTCGTTGTTCAAGCTCGTACTGTTCTTGCTTGCCGGTGTGGTCGTGATGAATCTCGAGTCCAGAGATTTTAATGTGATACGCGGCTTCGGACGGAACAAGCCTTGGTTTATGGTATGCTACCTGCTCGGTGCGCTGGGCATCGGCGGCGTGCCGTTATTCTCCGGTTACGTGTCCAAATCGATGCTCCACGAGGCTATTCTCGAGTGTTATCATGAGACGGAGCTCTTCATGTATAAGGGAATCGAGATTCTGTTCCTGTTTGCGGGCGGATGTACGGTGGCCTATATGCTGAAGCTGTTCTTTGTACTGTTCGTCAGTGAACCCTCGAAGGAAGTGCAGGCACAGCAGCGCAAGGAGAAGGAGAAGGGCTACATTAGCCTTGCGGGCAAGCTTTCGATTACGATTCCCGCGGTATTGATTCTCGTGCTCGGTACCTTGCCCGAGCTTACGATGTTTCCGATTGCGAAGCACGCGGAGGTCATTGCACATTGTCACGGCGAGAGTGAGCACATTGCGTTGTTCTCGTGGGAATGCCTGAAGGGAGCGGTGATTTCACTTACGGTAGGTGTGCTTTTGTACGCATTTGCAGTGCGTCCTGCCATTCGAAAGAAGACGGCACAGGGCGTTGTCTATGTGAATCGTTGGCCGGAGGTTCTGGACCTCGAAAAGAGCTTTTATCGTCCGCTTGTTCTCGAATTCTTCCCGTTCCTCGGCACGGTTATCGCCGGAGCGGTAGAGGTGTTCTTGAACGTAGTGACATGGTTGAAGGGAGCAATCTTCTTCGGTACACTCGGAGCGCGTATTCTTGATAGCATTACGGAAGGTTTCACGCATTTGCTCCAAAAGATATTCCTCAAGCCGGTTTATCAGGAAAGGACGACTTCGACGGCAGAGGTTATCTGCAATGGCATCGGACATGTGCTAAATGCGGGGAAGGCCGTACTGAATGCTACCGTCTGGAAACGAAACCCGAGAGAGAAGGATTTTGTTCACGCCACCAATCTGGTGCGCGAGGAGCTGAGCGAGTCACTTCAGCTTGTATCACGAAGTCTTTCTTACGGCTTGCTTGCATTTTGTATCGGCTTGCTGATCTTGATGGTATATTTGTTGCTCGGTGTTAGCGGCTGACGCGCAAATGCATATGCAAAATACGGATAACGCATAATTAAGTTAAGGATTTTAGGGGCTGCCGATATGGCGGCCCCTTTGTTCGTGCAGAGAGGGGAGAAGCTCATTCTGCGGTGCATTTTCGCTCTTGTTTCAAGGGGCGATCGACAAAATGAGTTCTTGTATTTCCAAACGAGATGAAGTATAATGAAACCGTATATGCGGTAGTGTGCCCTGTCGTGTAAAATGGGCGACGGAAGCGACTGTAGCAAAGAACAAAAGGAGAACAAAAAGATGACGATTATTGATGGTAAGAAGATTTCCGCAGAGATTAAGGATGAGCTTAAGGAAAAGGTTTCTGCCTATAAGGAGCAGGGCATTGAGATTACGCTCGCTGTAATACAGGTAGGCTGTGACAAGGCGTCTACGGTCTACGTTTCGAACAAAAAGAAGGCATGTGAATACATCGGTGTTCGCTCGCTTGCATATGAGCTTCCGGAGGAGACGACCGAGGAGGAATTGCTCGCATTGGTTCAGGAACTGAATGCTCGTACGGATGTGAACGGTATTCTCGTACAGCTTCCGCTTCCGAGACACATTGACGAGGATAAGGTATTGCTCGCTATCGATCCCGATAAGGACGTAGACGGCTTCCATCCTGTAAATGTAGGACGTTTGAACATCGGACAGCGTTGCTTCGAGTCCTGTACTCCGGCCGGAGTTATCCAGCTGTTGAAGCGTACCGGCGTTGAGATCAGCGGCAAGGAGTGCGTAGTAATCGGCAGAAGCAATATTGTAGGTAAGCCGATGGCTGCTATGCTGCTTCGCGAGAACGGAACGGTGACCATTTGCCATTCTCGTACGAAGGACCTCGCAGAGGTGACGAGACGTGCGGACATTTTGGTTGTAGCAATCGGAAAGCCGAAGTTCATCACGAAGGAGTATGTGAAGGAAGGCGCTGTTGTTATCGACGTCGGAATCCATCGTATGGAGGACGGCAAGCTGTGCGGCGATGTCGCTTACGATGAGGTAGCACCGCTTTGCAGTGCAATCACTCCCGTACCCGGCGGTGTCGGCCCGATGACGATTGCAATGCTTATGAATAACTGTGTGGAGAGTGTACGCTAGATGAAGGTATGTCTGATTTCGCTCGGCTGCGATAAGAACCTTGTGGACAGCGAGGTGATGCTCGGGCTTCTTCGCGATGCGGGGCATTTGCTTGTCGACGACGAGCAGGAGGCGGAAGCGATTGTCGTGAACACCTGCTGCTTCATACACGACGCCAAGGAAGAGAGCATTGAGACGATTCTGATGATGGCTAGGCTGAAGGAGACCGGTAAGCTCAGAAGATTGATTGTTACCGGATGCTTGGCAGAGCGTTATTACGAGGAGATTCAAGAGCAGATTCCGGAGGTGGACGGAATACTCGGCACCTCGGCTTACGAGGACATCGTAGCAGCCATTTCGGCAGAGGGCCTGTATGCGGAGAAGAAGCCGCTGGATTATCTGCCGTTGCCGGATACGAAGCGCGCATCGGGAGCATCGGCCTATGTGTCTTACCTTAAGATTGCCGAGGGCTGTGACAAATGCTGCACCTATTGCATCATCCCTAAGCTGCGCGGAAGCTATCGCTCGTATCCGATTGAGCGATTGGTTGCCGAGGCAAAGGATTTGGCTGCGCAGGGCACGAAGGAATTGATTTTGGTGGCGCAGGAGACGACGCTGTACGGAGTCGATTTGTACGGCGAGAAGCGATTGCCGGAGCTGTTAAGACGACTTTGTGAGATTGAAGAACTGCAGTGGATTCGTCTGTTGTATTGCTATCCGGAAGAGATCGATGAGGCGTTGATTGCGGTGATGAAGGAGCAGCCGAAGATTTGCCATTACCTTGATATGCCGGTTCAGCACGGCGTGGATTCGGTTTTGAAGCGAATGGGCAGACGTACGACGAAGGCGGAGCTTATGGCCATTACGAAGAAACTTCGTGAGGAGATTCCCGACATTGCACTTCGCACGACGCTCATTACCGGCTTCCCCGGTGAGAGTGCGGAGGATTTTGAAGAGCTTCTCGCATTTGTCGAAGAGATGAGATTTGATCGTCTCGGAGTGTTTACGTACTCGAAGGAGGAGAACACACCCGCGGCGCTTATGAAGGACCAAGTACCGAAGAGGACGAAGGAGAGTCGCAGAAATCGCGTGATGCGCCTGCAGCAGGCAATCAGTGCAGAGCTTGCGGCGGAGCAGATCGGACGTCAGCTACAGGTGATGGTCGACGGCTATTTGCCCGAGGAAGGGGTATACGTATGCCGTACCTATATGGATGCACCGTCGGTAGACGGAACGGTGTTTGTGCGCTCGGATGCGTCGATTATGTCCGGCGAGCTCATACCGGTTCGCATTGTCGAAGCCAATGAGTACGATTTGATCGGCGAATTGGTGGAGGAATAAAGCTTGGGAAAATGCTGCGAAACCGCAGCGGAATCAGATGGAGGATAAGAGTATGAATTTGCCGAATAAGATTACGATGTTTCGTGTATTTTTGATCCCGGTATTTGTAGTGTTGTTGATGGTGGACGCCATCCCATATAACAATTTCATTGCATTGGCAGTGTTTGCAGTGGCTTGCTTTTCCGACTTTTTGGACGGTTATCTTGCGAGAAAGTATCATCTCGTTACGACATTCGGAAAGTTTATGGACCCCCTTGCGGACAAGGTGCTCGTATGTACTGCGATGATTTTGCTCATTGAGCTCGGCAAGCTGTCGGCGGTCATCGCCGCAGTCATCATTGCACGCGAGTTTATCATAAGCGGCTTCCGCTTGATTGCTGCGGATAAGGGCGTGGTCATCGCAGCAGGCTATCTTGGAAAGTTCAAGACGGTTGCGCAGATGTTCATGTGCATTTTTATGCTGTTTACGGTGGATTCCACATACGATGGTGTGTTTTTTGATATTATAAATGTTGCGGGCGAGGTGTTCATGTGGTTGGCACTCGTGCTGACGGTAGTTTCCCTGGTTGAGTACCTCTGGGCAAACAGACAGGTTATGAAGGAAGATGAGTAGAGTTATAGTGATTGGCGGCGGAGCGGCCGGAATGATGGCAGCTCTGAGCGCGGCAGAGGCCGGACACGAGGTGTGTCTTCTGGAGAAGAACGAAAAGCTCGGAAAGAAGCTATATATCACCGGCAAGGGCCGTTGCAATCTGACCAATGCTTGTGACATGCAGCAGCTGCTTGACAGTGTGGTGACGAACAGACGATTTCTCTACAGTGCATTTAACAAGTTCAACAACTATGACGTCATCGATTGCTTCGAGCGTCTGTCGATGCCGACGAAGGTAGAGCGCGGTGGGCGTGTCTTTCCTGAGTCGGACCATTCCTCGGACGTCATTCGAGCCTTGTCTAAGGAACTGAGCAGACAGGGCGTGACCGTGAGGTTGCATTCGGAGGTGCGAAGCATTTCCACGGAGCCGCTTGAGATGCAGGAAGCAGTTACGTCGAAGAAGAAAAAACAGCAGGAAGCCGTAGTAACGGGAGTGCGTATGGCAAATGGAGAGCATTTGCACGCGGATGCCGTCGTCGTTGCGACGGGCGGCTTGTCCTATCCGACGACCGGCTCGACCGGTGACGGATACCGGATGGCAAAGGAGCTCGGACATACAGTGACGCCGCTATTGCCGTCTCTTGTATCACTCAATGCGAAGGAGTCGTGCTGTGCGGAGCTTGCGGGACTTTCTTTGAAGAATGTCAGACTGCGTTTTGTCGGCAAGGACGGCAAGACGATTTATGAGGAATTCGGAGAGATGCTGTTTACGCATCGCGGTGTGAGTGGCCCGGTTGTGCTTTCCGCGACGGCGGAAGCGTCGAATCAGCTGATCGGCTCGGAGCTTTTGTTGGATTTGAAGCCCGCACTGACCGAGGAACAGCTGGATGCCAGATTGCTGCGTGAGATAGAGGCGGGACGTTCCAAGCAATTGAAAAATTGGATCGGTTGTTTGGTGCCGCAGGCAATTGGCGGCGTAATCATCGCACAGGCCGGATTGTCGCAGGAGCAGACCGCGGGAACGTTGACGAGAGAGCAACGAGAGCAGCTTCTCAGAGCATTAAAGGGCTTTTCGTTGCACATTACCGGCATGGGAGGCTTCAACGAGGCCGTGATTACAAAGGGCGGAATTCGTGTGGATGAGGTCAATCCGTCGACGATGGAGTCGCGTAAGGTGAAGGGCCTTTACTTCGCGGGAGAGGTGCTCGATGTGGATGCATTTACCGGAGGCTACAATCTGCAGATTGCTTGGTCTACCGGCCAGCTGTGCGGCAAGAGCATTCCGTTTTGATAGGACAGTGTGACTTCTGTCGGCGCGAGGCGTCGGCAGGGTGTGAACTCGGATTCTAGGAAAGGAGTGTGCGAGAGGATTTTCGCACAACAGAGAAGATGACTAGAAATATAGCAATTGACGGACCGGCCGGTGCCGGTAAGAGCACAATCGCAAAGGCGCTTGCAAAGCGACTCGGTTATATCTATGTCGATACGGGAGCGATGTATCGTGCCATGGCATTGCATTTTCTCAGAAAAGGCATTGCGGCGGACGACATGCCTGCCATCGAGGAGGCTTGTGAGGATGCCAATGTAACGCTTACGTACGTTGACGGTGTACAGCAGGTGCTTTTGAACGGTGAGAATGTCAGCGGACTGATTCGTACCGAGGAGGTCGGCAATATGGCAAGTGCTTCTTCCGTTAATCTTAAGGTTCGCGAGAAGATGGTTGAGCTTCAGCGTGAGCTTGCCAAGCAGGAAAATGTCGTGATGGACGGCCGTGACATCGGAACGAATGTACTTCCGAACGCGGATGTGAAGATTTATTTGACGGCTTCCATTGAGGAGCGTGCTCGCCGTCGTGTGAAGGAATATGCGATGAAGGGAATCGAGGCCGATTACGAGCAGGTGGCGAAGGACATTGCCGAGCGCGATTATCGCGATATGAATCGCGAGCATGCACCGCTGAAGCAGGCTGACGATGCCGTGCTGGTAGACAGCTCGGATATGAGCATTTCCGAAGTGGAGGATGCACTTTGGGGGTTGGCATGCGAGTAGAGGTTGCGAAGACAGCCGGTTTTTGCTTCGGAGTACAGCGTGCGGTCGACACCGTGTATGCTTTGACGGACGAGAACAAAGGTCCCGTGTACACCTTCGGTCCGATTATACACAACGAGCAGGTTGTACAGGCACTTGAAGAGCGTGGTGTGAAGGCGATTTACGAGGAGTCGGAGCTGGAGACGATTACGGAGGGCACGATTGTGATTCGTTCTCACGGAGTGGCTAAGGCCGTACACGATCGAATGCTTGCCAGAGAGACCGCAACCGACGGGCGTGTTAAGGTAATCGATGCGACGTGTCCGTTTGTGAAGAAGATTCATCGTATCGTATCCGCTGCGAGCGAAGAGGGACGTCGTATTATCATCTGCGGTGATGCCAATCACCCGGAGGTTCAAGGCATTGTGGGATGGTGCAAGGAAGGCGCGACCGTCATTCATTTGCCTGAAGAAGCGCGTGAAATTGCGCAAAAATGCAACGAGGAAATCTGCGTGGTGGCGCAGACGACATTTAACTACAACAAGTTTAAAGAGATAGTTGAAATTCTCGGTGAAATCGGTTATAGTAGAACTGATAGTGTGGTGAATACTATCTGCAATGCCACCGAGGAAAGACAGACTGAGGCGCGAAGTTTGGCACGCCGGTGCGACGCGATGGTCGTAATCGGTAGTCAAAATAGCTCCAACACAAGAAAGCTTTATGAGATATCAAAGCAGGAGTGCGAGCATACGTACTATGTGCAGTCAGTGGAACACTTGGATTTCGACGTTTTGAAATCTTTTCGTTGCGTAGGTATTACAGCCGGGGCTTCCACCCCAAGAAATATTATTGAGGAGGTTCATGCTAACATGTCAGACATGAGTTTTGAACAATTATTGGAAGGAACTTTGAAAACTATACGAAACGGAGAAGTAGTCGAAGGCACAGTTATCCGCGTCAAAGAAGACGAGCTGGTACTTAACATCGGTTATAAGGCTGACGGTATTATCACGAAGAGTGAATACTCCAGCAAGCCGGTAGCAGATCTTCGCGAGGTCGTAAAAGAAGGCGACACGATGTCCGCTAAGGTAGTTAAGGTGAATGACGGTGAGGGCCAGGTGCTTCTCAGCCGTAAGAAGTTGCAGGGAGAGCGTACAAGCCAGGTGCTTGCAGACGCTATGGAGAACGGAACCGTTCTTACCGCACAGGTAACCGGCGTTGTAGACGGTGGTTTGAATGTATTGGTAGACGAGGTAAGAGTATTCATTCCCGCAAGTCTTGTATCGGATGTATTTGAGAGAGATTTGACGAAGTATCAGGATCAGGAGATCGAGTTCCAGATCATCGAGTACAATCCTCGTAGAAGAAGAATCATCGGTAGCCGTAAGCAGCTCGTTGCAGAGCAGAAGAAGGCAGCTCAGGAGGCAGTATTCGCACGTCTCCAGATCGGTGATGTAGTAGAAGGTACCGTTAAGAACGTAACGGACTTCGGTGTATTTGTTGATATCGGCGGTGTAGACGGTCTGTTGCACGTATCCGAGATTTCTTGGGGACGTATCCAGAACCCGAAGAAGGAGTTCAAGACAGGTGATGTTGTAACCGTATTCGTTAAGGATATTAAGGGCGACAAGGTTGCACTCAGCATGAAGTTTGCTGATCAGAATCCTTGGCAGGATGCAGAGGTTCGCTATGCACCCGGCACGGTTGTTACCGGTAAGGTAGCTCGTATGACCACCTTCGGTGCATTTGTAGAGCTCGCTCGTGGCGTAGATGCATTGCTTCATGTTTCTCAGATTTCTCACAAGCGCGTTGAGAAGCCCGCTGATGTACTTAGCATCGGTCAGGAGATTGAGGCAGTTATCTTGGATTTCCACGCAGAAGACAAGAAGATCAGCATCAGCATGAAGGCACTTGAGGCTCCGGCTCCGGTTGAGGAAGCAGTGGAAGAAGTGGCTGAAGAAGTAGTTGAGGCTGTAGACGCTGAGTAAGCACAGGTAAGTCCTTCGAGAGAAGGAATTTCAAAGATAGTGGCGAAAGATTATTGGCGCTTAAGTTCCTGATGAACATTTGCAGGAACGTATGTTAACAAGGGAACAGAAGCACAATGGGATCTGATTTTCCCATTGTGCTTTCTTGTCTATTATTATGGTCGTATGTATGCAGAACGAATAAGCAGTGGAGGAAGCTTAGGATGGAGAATAGCAAAAAGTTAGTTTGTGTGGCGCTCGATGCCATGGGCGGTGACAACGCTCCCTTTGAATTGATTAAGGGTGCCGTAGAGGCGGTGTGCGAGTGTGAAGACCTTAAGGTGTTTGCGGTCGGCAAGGAAGAGGTGTTGAACAAAGAGCTTGAGGCATATACGTATCCGAAGGAGCGTCTTGTTGTCGTGGATGCTCGCGAGGAGATTTCCTGTGAAGAGCCTCCGATGATAGCAGTTCGCTCGAAGAAGGACTCTTCCCTTGTTGTGGCAATGAATCTCGTAAAGAACGGTGAGGCTCAGGCATTTGTCTCGGCCGGTAGCACCGGTGCTATTTTGGTGGGCGGTCAGATTATTATCAAGCGTATTCGCGGAGTTATCCGTTCTCCGCTTGCTCCATTGATTCCTACATCGACGGGAGTTTCCTTGCTGATTGACTGCGGTGCCAGTGTGGATGCTAAGCCCGAGCAGCTTGTACAGTATGCGCAGATGGGCTCGATCTATATGGAACACGTTGTCGGAGTGAAGAATCCCCGCGTCGGCATTGTGAACATCGGCTTGGAGGAAGAGAAGGGAAATGCTTTGGTGAAAGAGACGTACCCTATGCTCAAGGAGCTTCCGGGCATTAACTTCATCGGAAGCGTAGAGGCCAGAGAGATTCCTAACGGTGCGGCAGACGTAATTGTCTGTGATGCATTTGTCGGCAATGTCATCCTGAAGCTTTACGAAGGCGTGGCGGGAGCGCTCATTTCGAAGGTAAAGAGCGGTATGCTCAGTACGCTTCGCAGTAAGATGGGTGCATTGCTTGTAAAGCCGGCCCTCAAAAAGACGTTGAAGTCGTTTGATACGGCACAGTATGGCGGAGCACCGATGATTGGCTTGAACGGTTTGGTTGTAAAGACACACGGTAACTCGCACAGCGCGGAGGTGAAGAATTCGCTTCTTCAGTGCATTACCTTCGTGCAGCAGGACATTGAAGGAAAGATTCGTGCGAACCTTCAGACGGAGAAGCCGGCGACGGAAGCATAAGCACGTGGCGTCGTGTGGAAGCGGAAGTGTAAACTAAGAACATAGCGTTGCACCGGCGTACGTCGGTGTGGCGTTACGATATTGTGCAAAGGAACAAAGGCAAGGAGGTTTTGCGGATGTATGAGAAGCTTTTAGAGGTGATTCGCCACACGTTGCATTTGGGTGACGAGGAATTGACGAAGGACACGTGCTTTGTTTCGGATTTGTGTGTCGATTCGGTTGATTTGGCGGAGCTCGTTATGAACCTTGAAGCGACATTCGACGTGGATCTCGACTTTGTTTTTGAGAAGGGCAATATCAATACAATCGGAGATCTATATGAGACGCTGCGTTTGATTATGCAGCCGTAGATCATAGGAGGCAGTTATGGGAGAGGTATCAAGATTCCGTGAGCTGGAGGAGCGAATCGGCTACTCGTTTCGAGATTGGACGCTGCTTCGCACCGCTATGACGCACAGCTCATTTGCGAATGAACTTAGTCACCACAAGCCGAACGTGATGAGTAATGAGCGCTTGGAGTTTCTGGGAGACGCCGTGCTCGAGCTTGTGACGAGTGAGTTCATTTACAGTAACCATAAGCAGATGCCGGAGGGTAAGCTTTCGAAGCTTCGCGCCAGCATTGTGTGCGAGCCGTCGCTTGCGATATGCGCACGCGATATGGAGCTCGGCAAGTATCTTTCTCTCGGCAGAGGAGAGGATGCGACCGGCGGACGCAACAGAGAATCGATTCTTTCGGATGCGTTTGAAGCGTTGATCGGAGCGATTTATCTGGATGGCGGATTGGAGGCGGCAAAGGCGCATGTTCACCGCTTTGTGCTCAACAATCTGGAGGAGAGGCAGCTGTTTCACGACAGCAAGACAATCCTGCAGGAGCTGGCACAGAAGTATTTTCACTGTGGACCGGTTTATGCGGTTGAAAAAGAGGAAGGCCCCGCGCACAACAGGCATTTTACGGTCAGTGTCCGAGTAGGCGAGGATATCGTCACCTTCGGAGACGGTAGCACGAAGAAAAATGCAGAACAAAAGGCAGCATTTTCCGCGATACAAAAGATCCGGGAGCAGAATGGAGGAGAAGATGTATCTAAAGAGCATTGAGGTACATGGCTTTAAGGCATTTGCCAACAAGATTCGATTTGAGTTCGACAAAGGCATAACCGGTATCGTCGGACCGAACGGAAGTGGAAAGAGTAATGTTGCGGATGCGGTTCGCTGGGTACTCGGTGAGCAGAGTGCAAAGCAGCTTCGCGGAAGCAGTATGCAGGACGTTATCTTTGCGGGTACAGAGACGAGAAAGCCTCTGGGCTTTGCTTATGTTGCCTTGACCTTGGACAATTCGGACCATTGGCTGCCGATTGAGTACGATGAGGTTACCGTAGGCCGTCGCGTATATCGTTCCGGTGAGAGCGAGTATTTGATCAACGGTGCGGAGTGCCGTCTTCGTGACGTGCAGGAGCTTTTCTTTGATACCGGTATCGGCAAAGAGGGCTATTCCATCATCGGACAGGGCCAGATTGATAAGATTTTGAGCGGTAAGCCGGAGGAACGTCGTGAGATATTCGACGAGGCTGCCGGAATTACGAAGGTAAAGAGAAGAAAGCATCAGACGGAGAAGAATCTCGAGGCGGAGCGCCAGAATCTTTCCCGTGTGACGGACATTTTGAGCGAGATCGAAGGACGTCTCGGACCGCTTGAGCGTCAGTACGAGAAGGCGCGCATTTATCTAAAGCACAAGGAAGAGCTGAAGACGATGGAGGTCAATCAGTTCCTCCTGGAGTACGAGAAGAGCGAAACGGTACGTCAGGACCTTACGAGCAAGTTGACCATTTCCACGGAGGATTTGGAGCAGACAAAGCAGCAGTATGAGCAGGCGCGTGAAGAGTACGACCGTTTGCTCAACGAGCTGGAGCAGCATCAGTCGTCGTTGCATGTCGCTCGCGAGAACTACAGCGAGCAGAAGGTGTTGGCGGAGAAACTGCTCGGCGAGACGAATTTGTTAAAGGAGCAGGTTGTCGTTCTGACGCAAAATGAGCAGCAGTACGACGAGCGCTTGAGCCGCTTGGAAGGACAGATTGCGGAGCGTAAGGAAGAGCTGGAGTCCTACGAGCAGAAGAGACTCGAGTTCGCACAGAAGCTGCAGGACCTTTTGGCAGAGCAGCAGAAGGCCGAGGAGACGCTTGGTGAGATGAAGGCGGAGATTGCCGCACTTTTGGCCGAGGAGCAGCAGTGCAACCAGGCATACATCGAACGACTTCAGGAGAACAACAAGCAGGAGAACGAGCTGGAGCGCTACAACACCTTGCTTGAACAAAATGCTATTGCAAAGGCCGAGCTGAATGCACGCTTGCTTCAGTTCAAGGCGGATGCGGACGAGGCGGAGCAGCAGATTGCTCAGGCGACAGAGGCTTTGAAAGTAGCTTCGGCAAATGTGGCGGATGCGGCAGACGAATGCGCCGAGATCGAGGCGCGCTTGACGGCATTGGCTGAGCAATTGACCGCAAAGCGCGAGGAGTGCGAGCAGCTGCAGAAGCAAGTCATTCGCGACACCTCCAGAATGGACACGCTGAAGAGCTTGGTAGAGCGCTACGACGGCTATGGAAGCGCAGTTCGCAAGGTGATGGAGCAGAAGCAGGCGGTAAAGGGAATCCACGGTGTGGTAGCGGATATCATCCAGGTGGAGAACCGTTATGAGCTTGCGATTGAGACAGCACTCGGCGGCAACATTCAAAATGTCATTACCGACACGCAGGAAACCGCAAAGCAGTTGATTGAGTGCTTGAAGGAGAGCCGTGCGGGTCGTGCTACGTTCTTGCCTTTGTCGGGCATTCGTGCGAAGAAGGACGAGTTCGAGGACGAAGTATTTACGGCTGACGGTGTGATCGGAATTGCGAGCGAGCTCGTATCGGCAGAGGATATCTACGAGGAGGCGGTTCGCTATTTGCTCGGACGCTTCTTGGTAGTGGATACGATTGATCATGCAATCGCTCTTGAGAAAAAATATCGCTATGCATTGAGAATCGTTACCCTCGACGGTGAGCTGTTCCAGCCGGGTGGTGCAATCTCGGGTGGTGCATTTAAAAATGCGGGCAACCTGCTCGGTAAGCGCCGAGAGGTAGAAGAGCTCGAGAAACAGCTGAAGGAGCATCGTGCCAACAGCAAGATTGCCGAGGAGGAGCTTGAAAAGCTTCGCGGCGAGCGAGAAGAACTGCGTGGACGACTGGAGCTGAAGAAAAATGCACTTCAGGAGCTCTACGTTGTACAAAATACCGCAAAGCTGAATCTCAACCACGTAGCCGAGCAGAACCAGGGCTTGGTCGGCAATCGAGAGCAGCTTCGCGAGGAATTGAAGAAGACGGAAGAGGGCAGCGAAGAGATTCGCAAGCATATGGACGAGCTGGCTGCACTCATTCGGGAAAATGTAGAAAAGAACGAGGCGGACAGACTGCGTGCCGAGCAGCTTCGCGTTCGTATGGACGAGATGCGTGGAGCGGAGGACGAGGCAAGTGCCGAGGCAGTTCGTGTCTTGACCGAATACTCCGGCTTGAAGCAGAGCGTTGCATACCATCAGGATACCGGCAACCGCTTGCAAAGAGAGTTGGGCTCGTTGCAGCAGGAACTCACCGAATTGCGCGAGAATCGCTCGAGCTCCGAGGATGAGATGCAGACAAAATTGGCGCAGATTCGCGAGCAAGAGGAGCAGTATTGTCACGTACAAAAGCAGTGCCAGGATCTCGAGGCGGAGATTGCGAAGCTGAGTGAGTTGGCAGACGATATTACAAAGCAGAATAAGAGCTTCTTCGAGAAGCGTGAGCATTTGTCCGGACGCATGACGCATTTGGACAAGGACGTATACCGTCTGCAGGGACAGCTTGAGAAGCTGGAGGAGCAGCTGGAGTCTCAGACCAGATATATGTGGGAGGAGTACGAGCTGACGTACACTGCGGCTACGGAATTCCGTTCGCCGGACATTGAAAATGCAACCTTGAACCGCAAGAACATTTATGAGCTGAAGGCAAAGATTCGTGCCTTGGGCGATGTCAATGTCAATGCGATTGAGGATTACAAGGAGACGAAGGAGCGCTATGAGTTCCTCGACGGTCAGCGCAGAGACATTGAAAATGCGGAGCAGTCGCTGAATCAGATTATTACGGCGTTGGATGAGGAGATGCGCAAGCAGTTCACCGAGACCTTCGAAAAGATTCAGGTGCGCTTCGATAAGGTGTTCCGCGAGCTGTTCGGCGGTGGAAAGGGAACCTTGAGTCTGACGGAGGGCGAAGACGTTCTCGAGGCGGGAATTCACGTAATTGCGCAGCCTCCGGGAAAGAAGCTGCAGAATATGATGCAGCTGTCCGGTGGTGAGAAGGCACTTACGGCCATTTCGCTGTTGTTTGCGATTCTCGACCTAAAGCCGTCACCGTTCTGTCTGTTGGACGAGATTGAGGCGGCATTGGACGACTCGAACGTAAGCCGTTTTGCACAGTATTTGCATAAGCTTACGAAGGATACGCAGTTTATCGTTATTACGCACCGACGCGGAACGATGGCTGCCGCAGACGCACTCTACGGCATTACGATGCAGGAGAAGGGTGTATCT
>JAZODS010000076.1:0-2461 GCA_045597165.1 Lachnospiraceae bacterium
AACAAGTGCAATTAAGAGGGAAGACGAAATCAATATATCCGACATCACTGCTCCTTCCTGAACTTCAAAATCTTGCAGATTGCATCGATTTCTTCGTCGCTCAGCGAATTACTCTTTACCATCGTATCCAGCATCAACGCCACTCTTCCGTCGAATACCTTCTGAAGGAATTCCGACGACTCCGTCATCTCAGCCTCTCCACGAGACACCTTCGGATAAAACACCTTCGCCTTATCGCCTTCTACGTAATATACGGTGTCCTTCTCCTGCATGCGCTTCAGTAGCGTAATGATGGTGTATTTGGTCCAGCCCGTCTCTTCCTTAAGACTTGCCGTCATCTGCGTAATGGTCATGGGCTGCTCCCACAACAAATTCATGATCTTCCACTCGGCATTGGTTATCTGCATAATACGAATCCTCCAATTTGGTAACAATCTGTCCACCTTTTGAATTCAAGATAACACAGAGGTGGTAAGTTGTCAACCTATTTTTTAGACAGGCAATCACAAGATTCCAAAACAGGCGACGCATAGTGCAAAAAAGCCGACCGGCATCATGCCGATCGGCTCATAATTTATCATATTAATCTAGTCTCGGCTACTCACTCTTCTTCCAGTAGAACGACAGCGTCTTGCGATTGTAGCCGATCTTGCGGTAGAAGTCGTTGCCGCCACCGGTCATGCATTTGGCCCCAAGTGCCCTCATACGGCGGTAATGCTCCGAAAGCGCCGCTGCTGCCAAGCCCTTGTGTCGATACTCGGGAATCGTACAAAGCGGCTCCATATAGGCAAGCCGGTTCTCCTTCACCCACCACATGCCGGAGTAGCACACGTACTCATCCTCCTCGTTGGCGATGATGATATTGTGTTCATAGGTCGAATGCGGCGGCGGAGCCAAGGTGCAGCCGAGGACTCCTCGATACGACTTCTGCGGGTTCCAATCGGTTCCCGGATCTTCGGCCTCCCAATTCTCAAACGGACCCTTATCCTCATGATCAAAGCCCTTCCACGTACATTTTGCAAGCTTCACCACATCCACGTCCTCGGGATCAACAAAATGCATTCCGTCCGGCAAAGGATGATTCAATTCCGCCGTTTCAAAATCAATCACGTACTCTCCGTCCGTATAAACCTGCTTATAGCCTCTCTTCTCAGCAGCCGCCATCAACGCCGTCTGCATCGGATTGAAGATAAACGTCTTATCTTGCGCATTTCCCGGCATATACCGTTCCGCGTACGCAATCATCTCGTCCGCCAGCTCCTCGTAGCCTTTTTTTAAGCAAAAACGCACATCGGTAATCGGCGACTCATAAAACAGAAAGCCAACTGCCTGATCGCCGTCGTACCACAGTCTGTTCAAATACAGATAATCCGTGTTCATCCACGCAGACGTAATCGCATACTCGAAAAACGGAGCCTCCACTCCATTGTCCTCATAATTCTCTACAAGCAAATCCCACACCACCTGATTGTCCGTCAGTATCTGAAACTGCTTTGTCGTAATGTTCTTCATGTTGGCCTCCTGAAAATCAAACCCTCGTGATTCACCGATTAGTACAGTTCTCATCGTAATCGTCTTCACTCGCTTCTTGCAGCAAAATGTCGTCACCCGATTTCATACTTGCCTTCTTAAATCGTTTTATAATTCTTCTGACCAAATTCACCGCCGCTCCAACAACCAATAAAACTGCAACGATTCCGATTAATCCAATTAGAGTGTAATCCGTATCATTCTGCTCGGCGTTGCCACAAAAGGCAATTACGATAACTACTCCGATTCCCATAAGCAACAGCTCAACAAGCACTTCGCAAATGCCTTCAAAGATCGATTCTCGTATGCCCGGCTTTTTCTTAGATCCCATTGCGTACCTCACCTATCTGCTGTTTTCGTAATCTGCCCTAAGCATTCCGTAAACATTATAGTCACAGTATACCGAGACCATCTTACCACTGCGAATGGTTCCTTCTTTCACAAAGCCACACTTTTCAAGCACTCGGTTCGAAGCCACATTTCTTGTATCTGCATTTGCATTGAGTCTATCCAATTCCGTCTTTTCAAACACAAACCGGATCACTTCTTTCAATGCTTCCGACGTAATTCCCATGTTCCAGTATGCAGGATGTATTCGGTATCCTACGTCTCCCATTCTTGCATTTTGAATGTTAAACACTGCAATGCTTCCAATCACCGCATTGGTTTCCTTCCAAACGATTCCCCAGTCGAAATCGAGAGAAGGTTTTCTCTTTACCCAAGGACGCGCATCAATGAATAGAAGCTCTGGGTTCTTCTCATTTTTGCTCGCCTTTCTCCCCCAATACGTATAGATCTCATCTTTCCCCAACCATTCTTTTAGATCAGGCACATCTTCTGAAGTCATTTTTCTCATTATCAACCGCTCGGTCTCGAGTACCGGCTTGTCTATTTCATAGTCCTTTAACATCGGTTGCCTCCTATCCTTCGT
>JAZODS010000077.1:0-12242 GCA_045597165.1 Lachnospiraceae bacterium
CCGAGCTTCCTCCAATACCGCAGCAGGCTCACGCCTCCGGTAATCGTCCACGTAAGGCCGGTTGTTATCCAGATACCCCATTTGCCAACGGACGGAATCATCGTTACCGGCTTTGCAATACCGATACGGCAGCCGAGCTCTGTCACGCCGTTCAGTACGGCAAATGCATTGTCGCCGACTCCGTTGAGAATGCCTCGTGCGATGTAGATCATGCCGAGCATAAAGTAGAAGCAGCTCGTGATGCGAAGCGCTCTGGCTCCGAGGTCAATGACATCCGGAGCATTTACAAAGATGGAGATGATCTGACGGCCGAATACCTGTGCAACGACGAACATCACCACAGAAATGACCAGAACGGTACGCACGCCCACGAAAAAGCCCTTGCGAATACGGTCCTTTCGTCCCGCGCCGAGATTCTGTCCCGCGAAGTTCGACAATGCCGTTCCGAGCGATGCGAACGGCTGCTGAACAAGCTGCTCGATCTTGCTGATGGCCGTATTGGCCGCTCCGACAATCGGACCGAAGCCATTGACAACCCACTGGAGCGCGATACACGATACCGCAATCATCGAAGACATCATCGCAATCGGAAGGCCGATGACGAAGGAGCGTCGAATGATCTCTGCATTTGGCTTTCTATGTGCGGCCCCCACGCGGAAATACGGATTGCGCGCTCTCGCGTAGATCAACGCGCCGACTGCTGCCACAACCTGCGCAATGACCGTTGCAAATGCCACGCCGGCTACTCCCTTATTAAAATACAATACGAACACAAAATCCAACGTAATATTCACGATGCTGGCCACCACAAGGAAAATGAGCGGCGTCTTCGAGTCACCGAGCGCTCGAAGCAACGCGGATACGGTGTTGTACGAAATCATTGCCAAGCTGAGGCCGCACGTAATCTGCATGTAGCGCACCGAGTCTGCCACGTACTCTACCGGCGTATCCAAAAGGTGCAGCAACGGGTCCGCAAGAAAGAAGCCCGTCAAGCTCATAATGATACCGACAATGCCGACAACATAGATGCTGTTTCCGATTGTCTTGCGCACACGTTCGTCATCGCCCGCGCCGAAATACTGCGCCGCTACGATGCCGACACCGCTTCCGATACCGTTGCTGATCGACAAAATCAAAAAGTTCACGGAGCCGGTGGCGCCGACTGCTGCCAACGCTTCTTCGCTAACGTATTTTCCGACTATGATACAGTCCACCAAGTTGTACAGCTGCTGAAACAGATTTCCGAGAAGCATCGGCAGGGCAAACATCAAAATCAGCTTTGCCGGACTGCCTGTCGTCATGTTCAACACTTGCGTCTTCTTACTCATTCCTACGACCTCTATCTTCTATCTGCCCTACTTCGGGCGCCCACATCATACAGCAGTTCGTTTCGTGATTCAATGTGCAATTCTGTACAGATTATCTTAACCTCACCCCGACTCGGCGCTATTTCTTCTTAAAACGAAATGCCAGCCAGTCGTCGAGTGTAAAGATCGTTTCGTTATCGTAGGAAATCGGATTCAAATGCAGAGCCATCGCGTCCGCAAGCATCTGCTGCTCATTTTCCGTAAGCCGCCCCGCCTTTTCCAATCTGGCGTCCAGACGCTTTGCCATGTCCAGATGTTCCTTCGCCTTGCGAATGCAATCGATATAGTACTCCTCCTGCTTCGCGTAGGTTGCAATCCGCCGCGCCTCCACATACGCGTTGACGTGCTTGGCATTGCAGCGTACCGCGTAGCGAAAAGTCTGACTGACGTTGTGCTTCACATACTTCACAAATCCACCCGCCCAAAAGACTACGAGTAGTATGGCTGCCATCTGGGATAGTGCATTGCCGCTATTCCAAAAGTACTGCAGGATAGCCAATAGCAAGACATACACGCAAAGCCACATCCAGTCCATAATCATTGCCTCTTTGTCTTGCTTCTTCTGAATTGCCACGTCATCGTAGTGTCTTCGCTGCTCCGCGAGCAGACGCTCCAGCTTGTCAAGGCACTGCTCCATCAAAGTCTTATGCATCTGATAGTCGTCGCCGCCCTCGTACTCCACATCCGTCTCCCAAATGCCCTTGAGCGGCCTGCGAACGTTGAGCTCCGACGGTTCCTCCGTAAAATCGTACATTTTCCCTTGCTGCACACCCGCGCGCTTAGCCTCGTCGGCTATCCGGCGGTCCTCCTCCCGCAGCAACTCATCCAATTCGTCTTTCATATCACACTCTCCTGTCGAAAAATGTCCTCTTACATTGTAACATCTCAACCGTCTCTCTGCAAGGAAAATTTGTGAGTTTCCCCTTAATTTACGCCCTTACCATAAGGAAAATGCTTGTATTTTTTCTTGGCAAGCGGTATACTAGCCGCTAAGAAGAGTCTCTTCCCGTAGGAGGCGGTCTACCCGCCGCGGGAAGTTCATTTCTGAATTATTTTATGGGATGGTATACACGATATGACGGAACGGAACCTGACACTATTGACCGACTTTTATGAGCTCACTATGATGCAGGGCTACTTTGCCGAGAACTACAACGATACCGTTATCTTTGATATGTTTTACCGCGAGAACCCCTCCGGCAACGGCTATGCGATTTGCTGTGGCCTCGAGCAGGTCATCGACTACATTAAGAATCTGCATTTCAGCTACGAGGATATTGCGTATCTTCGCAGTCTCAATACATTTGACGAGGCGTTCCTCGACTATCTGGCAAGCTTTCATTTCACGGGCAACATCTACGCGATTCCGGAGGGTACCGTTGTGTTCCCGATGGAGCCCTTGATCAAGGTCGTGGCTCCGGCAATGGAGGCTCAGCTTATCGAGACCGCCATTCTCAACATCATCAATCATCAGAGCTTGATTGCCACGAAGGCTGCTCGCGTATGCTATGCGGCGAAGGGCGAGACCGTAATGGAGTTCGGTCTGCGCCGCGCACAAGGCCCCGATGCGGGTGTGTATGGTGCTCGCGCTGCTGTTATCGCAGGCTGCACCGGTACGAGCAACGTGCTTGCCGCTCAGCAATTTGACATTCCGGCTATGGGCACTCACGCGCACAGCTGGATTATGACCTTTGACGACGAGCTTTCCGCATTTCGCGCGTATGCAAAGCATTTTCCGAACAACGTGACGCTGCTCGTTGATACGTACGACACGCTCAGAAGCGGTGTGCCGAATGCGATCAAGGTGTTCGAGGAGCTTCGTGACGCCGGCAAGCTGCCGAGCAAGTTCGGCATTCGCCTTGACAGCGGCGACCTTGCGTACCTTTCCAAGCAGGCAAGTAAGATGCTGACCGAGGCCGGCTTCCCGCAGGCGATCATTTGCGCGTCCAGCGACTTGGATGAGCACCTGATTGCGTCCCTGAAAAACCAGGGTGCTACGATCAACACTTGGGGTGTCGGCACGAATCTGATTACCTCGAGAGATTGCCCCGCATTTGGCGGTGTATATAAGCTGGCTGCCGTGAAGAAGGGCGACGAGTTTGTGCCGAAGATTAAGCTCAGCGAGAATCCGATTAAGGTTACGAACCCCGGCAACAAGACCGTATGGCGTATCTACGACAAGGAAAATGGTATGCTCCTCGCCGACCTCATCGCAATGGCCGATGAACAGTACGACGAGTCCAACCCGCTCCTTTTGTTCGACCCGGTTGACACGTGGAAGAAGACGTACCTCACGCCCGGCTCCTACACGATGCGTGAGCTGCTCGTTCCAATCTTCCGAAACGGCCTCTGCGTCTACGAATCGCCTTCCGTTCCGGAGATCAAGGCGTACTGCAAGAAGGAGCAGGAAACCCTGTGGGACGAGACGCGCCGCCTCGTAAACCCGCACCGTGTACACGTAGATTTGTCCAACGAGCTGTATCACATCAAACACAGCCTGCTTGACAGGATCAATACGAGATAGATAAGAACAAAAAAGTACCGTCCCACAGAAGCTTCTCACGTGAATCTCTATGGGCGGTACTTTTGCTTTCACTCAGACCGGCAGCAGACCAAACGCAACTGCATTGACGGTCGTATTCCATTACGCTTGGATACAATACAAAAATGCATCCTCGAGAGACACCGTTTTCTCCGGTTCCCCCATGCGTTCTCGCGCAGCTTCCACAATTCGTTCCGGGGAATCCTCTGCGAGCACTTTCCCATTATCAATAATCAATACTCTATCGGCAATGCTCTCAATATCGCTCACCACGTGCGTTGTCCAAAGTACAATCTTGTCCTTGGACAAGCCGGAAACAAATTCACGCAGGTGTACTCGCTCCTTCGGATCCAGGCCGGCCGTAGGCTCATCCAAAATCAAAATGTCCGGATCTCCCAACAGCGCCTGTGCCAACATCACTCGTTGCCGCATACCTCCGGAGAAGCCTCCCACGCGTCGATGTGCTGCACGCTCTAGGTTCACAACCTTAAGCAGACGGTCTACCTCTGTCTTAGCCTTCTTCCTCGAAAGGCCCTTTACATCGGCCATATATCGCAAGAATGCCTTCGCCGACATATAACCATAGAAGCCCTGCTCCTGCGGCATAAAACCGACCCTACGGCGAAATGCCTTTCCCATCTTAAGAATCTCTGTCCCATCGTAGCAGATACTTCCTTCACCTCGTGCCACATTATCGGTAATAAGATGAATCAGCGTGCTCTTGCCCGCGCCGTTAGGACCTAAGATTCCGTATATGCCCGGTCGAAACGAAATGCTTACATTATCTAAGGCAGTCACTTCCCCGAACTTCTTCGTTATATTCTCTAATACCAGTTCCATAAGCCCCTCCTTATCGTCTATGCCTCTGACCAACAACGAGAAAATGTCCAAGTAGCCACACCAACAGAGCAACTGCCACGTATGCCACATCAATCCACCACCACTTGAGGCCCACACTTCCGTACAACTGTGTTCCACCCACGGGAATCACTACGGATCCCATTGCCGCGGCGGCAACACCACACAGATATACAAGATGCGGTGTAAGTAACACGGTACCGACCAACAAGCTGATGCGGAAGGACAACCTCTCGCCAACAACCGATACACCCAAGGCGAACGCTATCAAAAGAATTAACTTTCGCAGATAAAAGAATACCATGAAGGTTTTGATGCTAATCTCCACCTGAAACTCAGCAAAGAGACCGATACTCTGTACCGGTGCGTCCCAGTTAGACAATGCAAACTGCTGTATCACATTGCTTACATCACAGACTGTAATACCAAGCCACACCAATCCCGTACATACTAACAAGAGAACCAGCTTTCGGCGGTACACACGATCTCTTCCCATTGTCGCTCGCAATATCGGTGTCATGCCCGCTTGCTTCTCTTGAGAGAACAGCGGTATTGCCAAAAGCAAGATTGCAGTCATAGCAATGAGTGCGTAAGTATTCTCAACATCATAGAAGACCTCGCCAAACATCTGCGTATAGCCGCGTTCGTCAATAATCTTCGGCATGATTCCGTTCTCACGTAAGGAATGATAATTCTTCTGCCGATTCTCAAGCTCCATCACAAACGACGACAGCCTCTGTAACTCTGTCCCCAGCCCATACGCATACGAGTATTCCAATGCAGTAATCCTTCCGGCATCGAAATCCTCTTGAAGCTTCTTTATCTGCTCCGTCATTCTTTCTTCTGTCTGCTGCATCTCCACTAAATATGCATCAAAGGCTTCATCGGCATTTTTCCCTTCAAACAATTCATAAAATTTCGCTTGATAGGTTTCATGCTCCATCAATGTGCCATGGAAACGATTATTCCACATAAGGACAAACGCCAACGCCAAGACAAGCAAGCCTTTTTGTACGATTAACAGCTTGTAAGCCTCCTTGCCAAAGCCGGACAGACTCTCTACGAAACGATTCCACACATACTCCACTCTGCGTACCGCTCGAAGTGCAAACCCTTCGCTCTCCACCGGTTTTCTTCGCGGCAGCACCAAGCAATACACCGGCAAAAGGAACAAAAGAGGCACTAGTGCCGCCCCAAGATAGAGCATTTGCCTTGGTATCACAACGCTCTTAACGCCCCAGTTGAAGTATTCCGTAACGATCTCTCGTGGCCTCAACAGTGTAAACACATTTGCATGCGCAAGAATCGCCCATGCAGAGGTTCTTTTCAACAGAGAATACGGTATGTACTCCACCAAGAATATAGCCCCAAGTGCAATCCATGCAAATGTGTTGTTGCGAAACGCCGCGGAAACGGTTAGAAACAGCATAGCAATCATATAGGTTGCCAACGTCTGAAACAGCACAATGATTAACAGCAATTGCCACTTGTCCAAAAGTGCAGGGAAGAAAGATAGTTGTTCCAGGTTTTGAATCTGCGTGAACCACGCTTCTCCATGTCCATAGGTCAATACGCCCTGGACCACCAATGCGGCATAGAATGTGACATTCACAATCACACTCCACACGAACAGCGTTCCCGCTTGCTTCGCCGCAAGTCTTCCTCTTCCTCGCGGCGCCAAATGCAAAATACTTACCAATCCCCTTTGGCGCTCCTCTGCCAGACAATTCGCAAGCAGAAGCATCGCCGCCACGCAAAAGTAAATGGTGTATTTGTAATTTAGCACACTATGCGTGCCGTAATTTGCTTCAATCACCGGCCGAACCGATTCCAAAACACGATAATCCTCAGCGGTTCGTATAATGTTATGATAGGAAAATGAGCCCTTATCACTAAACAAACCGATTAGCTGCATGCGCTCGGCATTCGAAAGAATCGCCTGTAGGCTCGAAGCATACTTCTCTATACGCTGTTCTTCTCTCCACGTATGCAGAAACAACTCGGGTGGAAGCACATATTCAGCGGCTTCGGCAAAATAAACGTCCTCTGCAAGCAAACGATCAAATTCGGCTACACGCTCCTCTGAATACTCCTCGCGTAAGCCCGTGTAGTATTCGTTGGGGTCCCACTCATCGGAATCCCAATTTAACAGTGTTAAATGGTATGCAGAATACAGCTCAGAAAGTTGAGAACGCCTCGCGGTCTTCTCAACGTCTTCCTCCGCCCCCATGTTTCGTTCATATTCCTTGTAATATTGATAAACCGTAACTCCCGTATCCTTTTGCGTCACATCCGACACAATCCCCGCCGAGGCCTGTTGTTCTCTATAGTACAGCAAGCTTTGTGCGACAATCAAAATCAGCAATACGGTAATAATCTCCCACCGAACAGTTCTTCTCATATCCTTACTCCATACCAAAAGTAAACGTTCTTCCTATCCATGCGTCACAAAATTCCCATTTGAGTTTATCGGCGCTCTTGTCCAGAACAAACATCTGCTGCGATATCTCTGTGAACAACCATGCTCCATTTCCTCCATAGTTTCTGCGCAAGTCACTATAGACCTCCGGAGGTTTTCCTTCTCCTTTCTCTCGGAGCGCATAGCAGTTATCTGTCCGTAACAGCTCACCATCGGTCGAAAATATCTTTATCCACCCCTTTTGAGCGGCATCTTCATCCCCGGCAAGGCGATCTTCTTCGACATTTGCATTATCTACGCAAAGGTATCTTCCGTCGTACGTAATATTGCGCACCTCGTCCGTCTCCTCTTTCCATATGGTACGAGTTGCTTTCGTCTGCGCATCATAACAGCACAACCCCACTCCCTGAGCAAAGAAATAAATATCTCCCTCCTCAGTCAACGCATACTTCAATTCGCAAGGTTGCTTTACACTCACCAAGGTTTCCGTGCTCTTATTCTCCAGCCCCAGCGCAGTCACCTCTGCCTTGTCGGACATAGTCGCAATATACAGCGTATCCTCCATAACACGAATTCCACTAATACTGCCGTTATCGGACACCTTGTATAGACAGTCTCCTTCCCCGGTCTCTACGTCTCGTACATACACTCCGTCGGCAAGCGTATAGTAGATCTTCCCGCGATGCAGCGTCACTTCGTAATCACTCATATCCTTCTCATCGGTTACGAAGATTGCCTCTCCGCTTTTCTCTCCCGCATCGGAAAAGCCTTGAAGATACGCCCCATCCTCCTTCTTCGCAAGCAAATGCAGCTTCCCATCATAAGCGAGCAATTTCGCATAATGCTCTTCCGTAACTTCGTATTCTACCATTTTCGCAAGATATGCATCGCATTCGAGATTGCCGGTAAAATGACTCTGTCCACTTCCGTGTTCACAGTCCGCACGATTGCACCAATAGCTTCCTGTTCCGGAAGTCTTATCATAACGTACAATCCAGCCTCGAATGATTAGATAAAATGCATCTTCAACCTCGGCGATTCTCTCTTCGTCGAGATACCACTGGCTATCCGTAGACGCTACCGATATCGTACGCAAGTCCTCCAATCCATCCTGCAATGCCATGGTCGGTGTCGGGGTCGGAGACGTAAACTCTTCATGATACCCATCAAACGGATCTCGTTTTCCGGACACGTCTTCCGAATTGTCACCGCATGCGGATACCGAGAGAACAGCCGCTACGGCAAACAGCCATAACACGAACGCTTTCTTTACTCTCGCTCTTCTCCTCTTCTTCATCTTCTGCCTCCCCTGTATTCCCTGCTTTGCTACTTCCCTTCCAATCCGGTGCTCTGCCACGACAACACGTCCTCTGTCAAATCCATATAGTGCAACCGACTGTTGTGCCAACAGAAGAGAAACTCATCATTCCCTCCATAATGCGCATCGAGAAAGCCCCACTCACCAACGGATTCCTCTGCTTGAAACACCTTAGTAACGGAAGTACAGTCCTCAAGCACTTTGATTTCTTCGTACTCCTCATCCAGTTTCAATGCTCGCCAGTTCACCACGTACAAAGAGTTTCCTCCGGTATATGCCGCTATAGCGGCACGCCCGGTTTCTTCATAGACCACCTCGGATGTCTTTGTCGACGGATGATAGCAGCATAATCCTCTATCCACTTCGTAATAATATATTTCATCGTCGGCAATCGGTGAAATGTCAACAAACGTTCCTTGAGGCAGTCGCAATAGCTCCTCCACTTCTCCCGTAGGAATATGATACCGAAACGCTACCGATTCCGCAGTCTTAGTCTCTTGATCCTTTATGTATGCATATGACCAATATACATAATCACCTTTGGCGAACAACTGATTCATAATAGCCGTGTCCGGTATTTCGGTAATGTGCTTCTCGGAAACGAGATCTTCTGCAAAGCCGAGGGCGCATAGCTTTCCATTGTACCGATAATAAAATATTCCGCAATGCATAATAAGCGTCCAGTTGACATTCGGAAGAGTAGCCATGGTGCGGATTCGCATTCTCTCACTACCATCCGGATTCATTCGCTCCAGATAAGAGTATTCCTCGTCATAGCTTAGTAGGTACAGCTTCCCTTCATAATAGTATACCTGCGGCGCATAGTTCTTCATACAAGCATCACAAGACAGCGTCTGATGGTCACAATCCGGTTGATTGCAAAGAGGAACCGCAGTACGACTAGCTTTGTCAAAATACACAAGCGTCACGTAGGCACCATAGTCATTTATCGTCATATAAAAGCCTTGTTCGCTTTCCGCCACTCTGGAAGATAAGTACCACTGGTTCTCATCGGAATAGAGCCCGTTCCATAACAGCTCTTTTTCTCCATTGACCTGTTTTTCCTTACTGCATGCCAACATACCGACGGCACACGCACATAGCAAAATAACCAAACAAACGCGTCTCATAGATGGCACCTCCTTATTCACAACAAGCATTAATACTTGTTTTCCAGCAAGCCTGTACTCTCCCAAGACAATTCTTCTGCCGTCAAATCCATATAAAACAACTCACGATTCGACCATTTGAATATAAAACCATCTCCCCCGCGATAGTATTCGTCCATGAAACTCAACTCCCCGGGAGGTGTCTCGGATAGGAATGTATTCGTCACAGTCTTCGCATCTGCCAACACCTTGATTTCTTCCAGCTTCTCATTTGCCCTCAAGCCCAACCAATTTACAACATAGAGCCCCTTTCCTCCGGAATAGACATCCAGTCCCACACGACCGCTTTCCTCGTATACCACTTCCGATGTCTTAGTGGAAGGATGGAAGCAATGCAAGCCTTTGTCCACCTCATAGTAGTAAATATCATCGTCAGTAAGAGGCACTATATACAATGGTGTTCCCTGCGGCAGACAAAGGAGCTCTTCCACTTCTCCGGTCGGGATATGACAACGATATGCTACCGCTTCTCCCTTCCTTTCTGCCCCTTCGCCCTGCCAGAACGCATACGTCCAATATAAGTACTCTCCCTTGGCAAAGAGCTGGTTCATGTTCATCTGCGCATCCTCATGAAGTTCTACCAGCACTCGTTCCTCAGACTTATCCTCTGTGAATCCAAGCTCACAGAGCTTATCATACCCCGTGTAATAGAAGTGTCCACGGTGCATAATCAGGGTCCAAAAGTAGTGTCGCTCATTGTCTAGTTTGCGAATTCGCTCTCGATTGCTTCCATCCGGATTCATCCTCTCCAGGTAGGTACCTTCATCACTAGATTCAATCAAATACAGCATATTTTCATAATAGTACACATTGGGGTTATAGCCTCGCAGACTCGAGTCGCAATCAAGATCTCCATGGTTACAATCCGCGCGATTGCACAACGGTATTGCCTTGCGACTAGCTTTATCAAAATATACAAGCGTCACCCTATCCTTGGCATAAGCGTTTATCGTCAGATAGATACCTTGTTCGGTTTCGGCCACTCTCCAATTGTTGTACCACTGGTTCTCATCGGAATAAAGCCCATTCCAAAGCAACGTCGGTCCATCTTGTTTCGGCTCTTCTCGCTTGTTGCATCCTGTCACTCCCAATATGCACGTGCACAGCAACACGGCAAGGCAAAAATATCTCTTCTTCATCTCTTCACCCCGAAAAACACTCTCAAACTTTGGTCACTCAGCCGCACTGCATACCTGCACACTCTGCGATCCCAATAATACGACTGCTAAAGCCAAAGCCAACGTAGCAACTTTCCTCATAAGTAACTTCATATCCAATCCTCCTCAACAAAATAACTATTTTCAGCAACCTTGCTGTTTGTTCTAGCAATTTTACATTGCTGTCATTACAATTATAGCATATGTTCGCACATTTTCAAGAGCATTTTTGTTAACTTTATTCTTTTTTATGACTTAAACATGAGATAGCCTTTGTTTTCACTCACTTTGTTCTCTCTCCTCTGTATATTTTCCCTTGACTTTTTGACGGAAAGTCATTATTATCATGATAATATGAATTGGCGATGACGAGGACCAGTACGCTCCGTATGCGTTGCAGAGAGAGTCACAGCGGTGAAAGTGACTTACGCAGAAGGTTCGGAACCTACCCTCCGAGCTCCGTGGCAAACCGCGGCGTATCAGGCGTTAACGAGAGAAAGAGAATTGATTTTCAATTAATTAGGGTGGTACCGCCGAACATTCGGTCCCTTGGTAGTAGACTTTGGTCTGTTCCCAAGGGCTTTTTTATTGCAAGAGCCCGAGGACAGCCGCTCATTTTCAGGGAAATGCGCCCTCCCGACCACACATCACACGGCGCAGAAAGGACAGTTATGGCAGACAAATTTGTTGAATCCATTACCAGCATGGAAGAAGATTTTGCGCAATGGTATACCGACATTGTGAAGAAGGCTGAGCTGGTTGACTACAGCGGAATTAAAGGTTGTATGGTAATTCGTCCCGCGGGCTATGCCATCTGGGAGAACATTCAGAAGGAGCTCGATCGTCGTTTCAAGGAAACCGGCGTTGAGAACTGCTACCTTCCCATGTTCATTCCGGAGAGCTTGCTCAATAAGGAAAAGGATCACGTACAGGGCTTTGCACCCGAGGTTGCTTGGGTAACGCACGGCGGCAGCGAACCGCTTCAGGAGCGTATGTGCGTACGTCCTACGTCCGAGACGCTGTTCTGCGATTTTTATTCTCACATCATCCAGTCCTATCGTGACCTTCCGAAGAACTACAACCAGTGGTGCTCGGTAGTACGTTGGGAGAAGACGACCCGTCCGTTCCTTCGTTCTATGGAATTCCTGTGGCAGGAGGGACACACCATTCATGCTACCGCTGAGGAGGCTCAGGAAAGAACGGAAATGATGCTCAACCTCTACGCAGACTTCTGCGAGGAGTTCTTGGCGATTCCGATGGTTCGCGGACGCAAGACCGACAAGGAGAAGTTCGCAGGTGCAGAGGCGACCTACACCATCGAGGCTTTGATGCACGACGGCAAGGCGCTTCAGTCCGGTACGAGTCACAACTTCGGCAACGGATTTGCCAAGGCATTTGGCATTCAGTACACC
>JAZODS010000078.1:0-38895 GCA_045597165.1 Lachnospiraceae bacterium
AAATCCTCTTCCTCGCACTTCTGATCGCGAATGGCATCCATTACACTTCTGGAGAACTTGAACGGGCTCGCCGTAGAAGCGATGACCGTCTTCGTATTGTCCTTAGCGCTCTCCTTGTAGCCATTGTTCGCCGGTGCCGCAACTCCGGTGTGAGTATCCACTACGTAGCCGGTCTTCTCGTACAGTCTGCGAATTGCAATGGCAGTCTCCTCCTCGGAGGCATAGCCGGACACGAAATCGGAAAGTCCCTGCTTCATCTCCTCGGTAATCTCGTACACACCGTTCGTAGAAAGCTGCTGCATCAAGGCCTTGTTCTTCTGCGCATCATTTCCCGCAATGTGATAGATCAAACGCTCCAAATTGCTGGAGATCAAAATGTCCATCGAAGGCGAATTCGTAAGCACGAACTCACGATTGCGGTCATAGCAACCGCTCCGGAAGAAGTCAAAGAGAACCTTGTTCTCGTTGGAAGCGCAAATCAGCTTACCGATCGGCACACCAAGCTGCTTTGCATAATATGCAGCCAAGATGTTGCCGAAATTACCGGTCGGAACAACTACGTTCATCGCTTCCCCATCCGAAAGATGTCCTTCGGAAAGAAGCTTTGCATACGCATATACGTAGTATACAATCTGCGGTACCAAACGGCCGATGTTGATGGAATTTGCAGACGAGAAGCAAAAGCCCTTCTTCGCCATATCCGCTTTCAGCTGCTCATCACCGAACATCTTCTTAACGCCGGTCTGTGCGTCGTCGAAATTGCCCGTGATACCGATTACATAAGTATTGTCACCCTTCTGGGTAATCATCTGCTTTTCCTGAACGGCACTGACACCGTTCTTCGGATAGAATACGATAATTCTCGTACCCGGAACGTCTGCAAAGCCGGCAAGCGCCGCTTTACCGGTATCACCGGATGTAGCCGTGAGAATCACGATCTCCTCGGCACGCGCATTTTTCTTCGCTGCCGTTGTCATAAGGTGCGGCAAAATGCTCAAAGCCATATCCTTAAATGCAATCGTTGCACCGTGGAACAGCTCCAAATAATACGCACCATCCGCCTGTACGAGGGGTGCGATCTCCTCAGTATCGAACTTGCTATCGTAAGCGTTGTTAATACAAGCCTTCAATTCCTCATCCGTAAAGTCGGTAATGAACAAGCTCATCACCTCATACGCCAACTCCTGATAGGTCAGCTTAGACAACTGCTCCATCGAAAGCGTAAGCTTCGGAAACTCACACGGAACGTACAAGCCGCCGTCCGGAGCAAGTCCCTGCAAAATAGCCTGCGAAGCGGTTACTTTTTCTTCTGCGCCTCTTGTGCTTTTATATAATATGTTCATATTGACACCTTGCCTTTCTTCATACGAATGCATTTCGTCTCGAATTATAGCATAACCCTTTCGAAGTTACAACCGATTTTAGCAAGAAAGGCGAGGATACAAAAAGGAGCAGGCCTTTTTACAGGCACTGCTCTCTCTTTGATACGTGTGAACTATTTGTAGAATTCATGTCCTTCGAATTTCACTACCTTTTCAAGACATGTGTCAAACCAATTTGCTTTCGACGCGGTTGTGAGTCTGCGTGCGAAGAAATACAACGCACCCTGTGAGTAATCCTCACCCGCCAACGCTCTGGCTACCGCTTCTTTCGTTTCTGCGGAAGGCTTCGCACGATTGTATGCTCCGTCGCGAATCGGAGAAAACTGTCCCTCCTGAAATACTACGCCGGTTACCGTATTCGGAAAACGTCCGGAAAGTACACGGTTGAGCACGACATTTGCCACGAGAATTTTTCCTTCCAAGGGCTCTTCAGCCGCCTCAGCTTGTACAATTCGCAGCAAGCACTCGTATTCCTTTGCGCTAAGCTCCATGCAAAAGGCTTCGTTTTTCACATAGACAAGCCCTTTTTGCTCGGCGTTGATGCGCAATGCCTCTTCGCGTGCTCGCTCGGCGATGATGGCATTCCATACCGGCAAAAGCTCCTCAAAACGCTCGCCGTACTGCTCACCTAACACCTCGTCACGGTTTTGGTACTTTGCTTCGAGCTCATCGCTAAGCGTAATTCGACGAATCAAATCCTCATACGCCGTGCTCTGCTGCTCGAGCCATTCCTCCGAATATACCACCTCGGGTCTGGACTGAAGCGTCTCCGACAGCTTTTCGTCCTTAATAATATCAAGCAGTTCCTCCTTCTGCTCCTCCATATCGTTCGGAAGAGTCATAACAAGGGACCAATCGGCTGAGGGTGCAAGGTAGATTCTTTCGCTTTCCTTTGCATATGCTCTATCCAAATGCACTGCGTAACGCACGAGCAAGAGAACACACGCAAAAGCAACAAAGCCAACAAGAATCATTGCAATTCTCTGCAGCCTACTATCACTGTTTACCATTCAAACCTCCGTAAATAATAGCACCATCACTACCTTAGTGATGTGGATTACACGACAAAATCGACTAGGTTCGTCTGTCGTGTGACGCACTCAAAATCGGCGAGTTCTTTACATAAATCTTCCTTTTCGCCTTGCGTCCCGTGCATATTAGCCGATTCTCGGCATTTCTGTCAAGGTGTCTTGTTCAAATTCGTCGTTACGTTCCTTGTGTCGCCCAGTTTTTTCTATCCAATTAGGCAACCTGCTTACTTTTCGGCGCTTTTCATGGTCTTTGTGATATATTTCGCCCTTCCAAACTTCCTTATTTCGGAATCCTTCTTGTATATTATTTTATGCCGCTTTCGGCGTCTGTGCGCGATTTCAGAGCATTTTCCCGTCGCAAAGGTGCTTATTTGCAGGGTTTTCTGTGATTTTGTCGAACGTGACCGCTCCGAAAAAAGCAACAAAATGCCCTGCTAAAACAACAAAGAGCCTTGCCAAATTGGCAAAGCTCTCATTGGTAACATCATAAGCCGGGTTCTGTATCCGGTGATCATCTATCTTGACTGCATGTTACCATGCAGCTCCTTTACCCCTTGAGGGTAAAACGCGACCTACCCGAAGGCACGACGGGCCGCCGTATGGCCTTCTGTTTGGTCTTGCTATGAGTGGGGTTTACACAGCCTTCCTTGTTACCAAGCAAGCGGTAGTCTCTTACACTGCCATTCCACCCTTACCACATCGCTGTGGCGGTTTCTTTTCTGTTGCACTAGCCTGGGAGTTGCCTCCACCGGACGTTATCCGGCACCCTGCCCTATATAGCCCGGACTTTCCTCACCGATCAATCGGCGCGATCACCTGTGTTACTGCGATATCATAGCACGTTGCCCATGTCGAATGCAAGTACTAATTTGATGTTCGTTAAGCATGAAAACAGCTACCGCCTATAAATTCGCGAAGAATCGCGTTCTTCGGTATGCTGTCCGCCGGTATTCCGAGAAAATAGTCCAAAAACTTCAGCAAACGATGTGCTTCCACATATTCCGGACAATCCGAAGGTATTCCGAACAAAAGCGGCTCGGCGTATTGCTTCAACGCCGCCATCTCGTACACAAGTGCGGAATTGTACATTACGTCCGCTTCCTCTTGGAACGGGAAAATGTACTTCTCCTCTCCGCGACGGACCGACGGCCACATCGCAATCGTCTCACGTGCGGTCGTATTTCTCGTTCTGGCATCTCGCACCATACGGCGCAACAGTCGGCCGTCAATCGACGTAATGTTGTTGTGTGCATCGATATTCAGCTCCGTCAGCGCACTGATGTAGATTTTGAATTTGCTTTCCTTCGGAAGGGAATGCGACAATGCATCATTTAGCCCGTGAATTCCCTCGATGACGAGTATGTCCTTCTCGCCGAGCTGAAGATACTTGCCCTTATACTCCGACTTTCCGGTCTTAAAATTGAACTCCGGCAGCTCTACTCGCTCTCCATTCAGAAGCTGTACCATCTGTTCATTGAACAGCTTCACGTTGAGTGCCTCTAAGCATTCGAAATCGTATTCTCCGTTCTCATCCCGCGGCGTGAACTCACGGTCGAGATAGTAATTGTCCAACGCAATCGGATGCGGACGATAACCGAGCAGACGAAGCTGCACGGACAGACGATATGAAAATGTCGTCTTTCCCGAGGAAGACGGTCCCGCAATCATAATAAAGCGCTTGTCTCCGGATCCTTTAATCTTCTCCGCAATCTCCGCAAGCTTCTTTTCCTGCAACGCCTCTTCCATCAAGATCAGCTCTTCGATTCGACCGTCTGCGATGCACTCATTCAAATCGCCGACCATACGAATTCCTATACGCTCTCCTTGCCTTCCTACTTCCTGAAGCGTCTCATACAACTTCGGAAAATGCGGTGCCTTTGCCGGCTTCGTACAATCCTCGGTATCCGGCATCAAAAGCAAAAAGCCATCCTCATACGGCACCAAATCAAAGACACTCAATACGCCCGTCCTCGCCGGCATATAACCGTACAAATAATTCGTATAGCCGCACAGCGAGTACGTATTGGTCTTCGAACCTCTACGAAAACGAAGCAAGCGTTCCTTGTCGTGCATGCCCGCGTCTGCGAAAAGTCGAATCGCATTTGGCGTATTCATCGACTTCTTTTCGATCGCATAGTCCGCCTTAGCGATGCGCTTCATCTCCTCCGCTACGGCCGTAAGGAACTCCTCCGTCACTTCTCCGTCGCATCGCTCGCAATACAATCCGTTTCCGAAACGATAGCGAATGTATACGGAATTGCATACCTCCATTCCGTACACTCTGTAGATCGCCGCCAACAACAAAAGCGAAAGGCCTCTTTCGTATGTGCGTCGTCCATTTGCACTGTTGATGTGCACAAAGGAAATCTCGCTGTCGTGGTATACACCCTTGAACAGCTCCTGCAATCTTCCGTTCACCAATGCCAATATGTAATTCTTACTCTCTTCCCTAAATATGTCCTCTGCGATCCGCTGTAACGATACACCCTCCGCATAGGAATATTCTCTTCCGTCAACTTGAATCGTAATCATAGCCCCACCTATACCTTCTTTCACACCTTTGTGAAAATGCCGCCTTAGCGTGCACAGTCCCTAAGCGCCGCCTCCAGCATTGCCGCCTCTTCCTTTGCCGTAGGAATTCGCTCTCTGGCCAAGGGCGTATCCGCCTGAAGCAAACGCTCCAGCATCACCTGCTTCTTCTCGTATTCCTGCTGTAAGTACTGACGATACACGGGATGCCCCTTAGCAATCAAAATCGTTCCATACTCATCGGCATACGGCTTACCGCTCGGCTCTGCCGCTCCTTTTTCCGCACGCATCACTACATAGTACTTGCCGTCATCAAGACATGCATCCTCGTCGACGATTCGATAGCCTTGCTTTGCCACCTGTCTACGTACCATAGCCATATCGGACTGCGGCTGCAGCACCAAATGCTCTGCCGCCTCCACCTGCTCTGCGCCTGCTGCCAGGATGCCGCTCATCAGCTCGCCGCCCATACCGGCGATAACAATCGTATCCGCCTCTCCGGGTTGAAGCTTTGTAACACCGTCTGAAAGACGGGTCTGTATCTTCTCCTGCTGATGAAAGAATCGAACATTTTCCTCGGCCTTCGAAAGCGGCCCCGTCCTCAAATCCATCGCAATGGCCGTGTCGGTGATGTTCTCCCTTACAAGCCAGATAGAAAGATATCCGTGGTCACATCCGACGTCCGCGACGCACCGACTTTTCGGCACCATGTCGGCTACCATATGCATTCGTTTCGATAAATGCATTCGTTACACTCCTTTGTCTCGGTTGCCTTCCTTCGTCAACCTTAGTTCGGACAACCTTATTCCAAGTAATCGCGAAGCTCTCTGCTACGTCTCGGGTGACGAAGCTTTCGAAGTGCCTTCGCTTCAATCTGTCTGATACGCTCTCTCGTAACTTGGAATTCCTGTCCGACCTCCTCAAGCGTTCTCGGACGGCCGTCCTCCAAGCCGAATCGCAGACAAAGCACTCTCTTTTCACGCTCCGTCAACGTATCCAACACTTCAAATATATGCTCGCGCAGCAAAGAATTTGCCGCAGCCTCAGCCGGCAAAGGCATATTCTCGTCCGGCAGGAAATCACCGAGGTGGCTGTCCTCTTCCTCACCGATCGGGGTTTCCAAGGAAACCGGCTCCTGCGAAATCTTCTGAATCTCCAGTACCTTTTCCACCGGAAGCTTCAGCTTCTGCGCAAGTTCCTCCGTACTGGGTTCTCTACCGAGCTCCTGTAACAGCTGTCTTTGCACACGAATCAAACGGTTAATCGTCTCTACCATATGCACCGGAATACGAATCGTTCTCGCCTGATCGGCAATCGCTCTGGTAATTGCCTGACGAATCCACCATGTGGCATACGTCGAGAACTTATAGCCCTTCGTATAATCGAATTTCTCAACCGCCTTAATCAAACCGAGGTTGCCTTCCTGAATCAAATCGAGGAACTGCATACCACGTCCCATATAACGCTTTGCGATGCTGACAACGAGACGAAGATTTGCCTCCGCAAGACGCTTCTTCGCATTGGGATCTCCCTGTTCCATCAAGATGGACAGCTGCGTCTCCTCCTCAGCCGTCAACAACGGAACCTTTCCGATCTCCTTCAAGTACATACGCACGGGGTCTTCGATATTTACACCCTCGAGCATAGCCTCTTCGTCGTAAGCGGCCTCGTTGATTTCCTCTTCCTGCTCCTCGTCATCCATCATCGGAAGCTCATCGTATTCGGACATATTGTCCATACGCAAAATGTCTATGCCGTTTCGCTCGGCATATTCGCATACGTGCTTCAGAGCATTCGCATCCAGCTCATAGCCCGCAAAATATTCTACAATCTCTTGATACTCCAGAACATTCTTATGTTCCTTCGCATATTCGAGAAACTCCGCCAAACGCTCCTGAAAACGGCCTACGTTGCTCTCCTTTCGGTCGTCAAATGCCGTTCCGGTCTCGAGGTCACGCATGGCATTGCGCTCCTCCTCCGACATATCTTCGAGTCGATCATAGTAATCGTCGAAGCCTTCTCCTTCGCCGTCCTCCTTCATCTCCTCTTCACTGAAGTCCGCATCGTCCGGCTCAAGCTCCGCAAATTCATCCTCCTCGGGTTCTTCCTCAAAATCGTCTTCGTCGGTATCCCCGTCAATGTAATCGTCGATAAAATCGTCCGCAAAGTCCTCGTCATCCAAGTCCTCGTCATCCAAGTCTTCATCGTCCGAATCCTCGTCGTCCGAATTCACGTCTTGCAGCGCTTCATCGTCCGTCACTGCTTCGAGCTTCTCGTTCTCTGCCGCGTTTTCCAACACCTCTGCCTGAAGCTGTTCCACGATATCCTTTTGTTTCTTTGCCATATAAACCCCTTCCTTTCTGTAACCACAGATAAGTAACGAACCCGCTCCGTTATCGAAGCAGCTGTTCATGTAATTTCGTCAACTGTTTTTTCTCGAGCATGATTCTACTCAGCTCCTTCGCATCATTTGCCTCGAGTGCCTTCCTTCTGGCCTCCTCCAAGCTTCTTTGCTTTACCTTCACGACTGTATCGGCAAATGCTCTCCTGCGTTCCTCCAAGCCCGCAGATTCGTGCAGCACCGTTGAGCACATATCCGCAACGAGTGATTGCTCCTCCTTTGACTCGAAGCGACTGATCAGTTTTGCGGTGTCAATTCGCCCATTATGACGATACTCCTCCATACACATCGCCGCCACGGTGCGATAAGCTCCCTCGTCAAAGTCCTCCGGCACCAGCACCGCCATAAGTCGTTCCATATAAGCGGGCTCCTCCACGCACCAGCTGAGCAAAAGCTTCTGCGCCACTATCGTGCCGCTCTCGGTCTTTCGCCTTCCTTCCGTCGTGTCGCGCCGCGTACGCTCCGCCGTCTCCGCCACGTTGCCGAATGCCGCATTTGCACCATATCGGTTGACCATGCGACGAAATTCCTCGTACGGAACGTTATATTCTCTGCAAAACGCGTCCATATAATTCGCGCGCTCCAAATCCTCGGAAAACTCAAGCATTCGCTTCGCCGCTTCCTGATAGAATCGCGTCTTCTGCTCCGGATCGGTCTGGTCATACTGGGATGCCATTACCTTCATCTCAAATGCGAAGCTACTGATGGCCTCACTGATTCGCTTCTCGTAGGCATCCGCGCCGAGATTCTTAATGAATTCATCCGGGTCCTTGTACGGTGTCATGTCGAGGATGCGTGTGCGTATGCCCGCCTCCTTCAATATCGGAATGGCTCTGAGTGCGGCCTTTTGTCCCGCACCGTCACTATCGTAAGTGATAACCACTTCCTTCGAATATCTCGACAGAAGATTCGCCTGTAGCCCGGTAAATGCCGTGCCGAGCGAAGCAATTGCATTGTCAAAGCCGGCCTGATGTAGCGCGATGACGTCCATATAGCCCTCGCATAAAAGCATGTACGGTCTGCGCGTTCTCCTCGCAAGGTGTAAGCCGTACAGATTTCTGCTCTTGTCGAAAATGTCCGTCTCCGGCGAGTTCAGGTACTTCGGTAGCGCATCTCCCATCACGCGCCCGCCGAATGCAATGACTCTTCCGTTGCCATCGAAGATCGGAAACATAACACGATTGAAGAACTTATCGTGCACGCCGCCCGCCTCTTTGAAGGTGAACAGTCCACATTGGTTCAAGAACTCATCGCCATAGCCCTCGCCCTTTAGGTAGTTGTACAAGCTGCCGTCGCTGTAGCCGAGGCCAAAGCGCTGAGCGGTCTCCTGCGTTAATCCGCGGCCGATTAAGTATTCTCTCGCGTAGCCGCCCTTTTCACTGCGAAGCAGCTTATAGTAGTAGGTTGCGCTCTTTTTGTAGACCTCCAGCATATTCGTGCGCAAATCCTGTCGTCTGCGCTCCTGCTCGCTGTAATCGTACTTCGGCAGCGTAACTCCCGCACGGTCTGCAAGTGTTTGCAGTGCCTCCTGGAAGGAGCAATTGTCGTATTCCATCATAAAGGTATAGACATTGCCCGCCTTGCCACAGCCGAAGCATTTGTATATCTGTCTCGACGGACTCACGTTAAATGACGGTGTCTTCTCGCTGTGAAACGGACAAAGCCCCTGATAATTGCTTCCCGCCTTTTTCAGTTTCACATAGGATCCGATTACGGACACAATGTCACTTCTACTCCGAACCTCATCGATTATCGTCTCTGGATATCGCATTAATATACTCCCCAAGCTTTCGGTATCATAATCTCTTCATATCGCATAACGGCAAACTTGTCCGTCATGCCGGCCACATAATCGGCCACTACGCGGTCCTTTGTCTCGCCCAGCTCCAACATCCTTCGGTACTCCGGCGGCAACAAATCCACGTTGTCCTTATAGTAGAGGAACAGCTGCTCGACCATTCTCTCTGCCTTGGATTCCTGTCCCTTTGCAACCGGATTGGTGTACACATTTTCAAACATGTACGTACGCAAATCCGTCATTGCCTGTCGAATCTCATCCGACACGAGAATGCTCGGGCGACCGAAGCTGTTTGACACGATGTCGTGCACCAGCGTATTCAGTCGTTCCTTCAAGGAATGGCCGAGAAGCCCGGTCAGCTCCGTCGGAATGTCCTCCTCGCAAATGATGTGTCCTCGTATCGCATCGTCGATATCGTGATTGATATAAGCAATCTTATCGGAGAGTCGCACAATGTCTCCCTCCAAGGTTGCCGGAGTTCCTTCGGTCTGATGATTTAAGATGCCGTCCAAAACCTCTTTCGTAAGGTTCAAGCCACGACCGTCCTTTTCCAAACGCTCTACGACGCGAATGCTCTGCTCGTGATGCGCAAAGCCTCCTTCGCAGACGCGGTCCAACGCACGCTCGCCGGCATGACCGAACGGAGTATGTCCCAAATCGTGTCCCAGCGCAATCGCCTCGGTCAAATCCTCGTTCAGCTGCAACGCCTTTGAAATGGATCTCGCAATCTGCGCAACCTCAAGCGTGTGCGTCATACGCGTTCTATAATGATCTCCCTCGGGAGTCAGAAATACCTGTGTCTTATCCTTCAGACGTCGGAAAGACTTCGAATGAATGATTCGGTCACGGTCTCTTTGAAATACCGGTCTGATATCACACTGCTCTTCCTCTCGGTTTCTTCCCATGGAACGGTCTGAAAATGTAGCATACGGGCTGAGCATCCGATGCTCACGCTCTTCCAGCATCATACGTACGTTGATCATGTGCTACTCCCTTCTATATCACGTCAAATGCATAACTAATCGTTAAAATCCTCAAGGCGTCTGCGATACTTCTGCTTCTGCAGCTTACGAATCGCCTTTGCCTCAATCTGTCGGATACGCTCTCTCGTTACGTCGAATTCCTTTCCGACCTCTTCAAGCGTCCATATACCGCCGTCCTCAAAGCCCATACGGAGCTGAAGCACTCGTCTCTCACGCGGTGTCAGTACCGTCTCCATCAGCTGCTCGAGTATCTCTCGTCTATGAGCATTTGCCGCAGAGGCCTCCGGCGAAAGACTCTTGTCGTCCTGAATGAAATCACCGAGATGACTGTCGTCCTCTTCGCCTACGGGCGTCTCCAAGGACACCGGCTCCTGTGCAATCCTCTGAATCTCGAGAATCTTTTGTACGGGCATATTCATGTACTGAGCGAGCTCCTCCACTCGAGGCTCTCTACCGAGTTCCTGAAGCAGCGTTCTCTGCGAACGAATCATGCGGTTGATGACCTCGCTCATGTGCACCGGAATACGAATCGTTCTCGCCTGGTCCGCAATCGCTCTCGTAATCGCCTGACGAATCCACCACGTTGCATAGGTAGAGAACTTGTACCCCTTTGTATAATCGAATTTCTCAACGGCCTTCAAAAGACCGAGGTTTCCTTCCTGAATCAAATCAAGCAGCGACATCTCACGTCCCATATAACGCTTGGCAATGCTGACTACCAATCGCAAATTGGCCTCAGCCAGTCGCTTTTTCGCGGACGCATCCCCATCCTGAATGCGTCTTGCAAGGTCGACCTCCTCATCCACGGTAAGGAGCGGAATCTTGCCGATCTCTTTTAGGTACATCTTCACCGGATCGTCGATGCCTACCATCTCCGAACCGTCCTGAAGCTCCAAATCGACCTCCTCGGTGCTTTCGAGCTCCTTCAATTCCTCTTCGGGCGGAAAGAAGTCCTCGTCCTCCACAGCGAGATACGGCTCGTCGGACAACATCGATTCGCCCTTCGTTCGTTCGCCGTCAGCGGCCGAATGTAACGTATCCTCCTCTGCAAACGACTGCAGCTCGACGTCGGTCAGCTCTCCCGTGAGAAGCTCGTCCCCAAGCAGAGCCTCCTCCAAAAGCTCCTCGTCATCAAAAAGTTCCTCATCCAATAGCAACTCGTCGTCCGGCAAAAGTTCGCCGTCCATGAAAAGCTCGTCTCGCAACAGCTCCTCATCCGAGGGCAACAACTCTTCTTCCTCTTCGAACTCATCGGAAAATGCAAGCTCATCCTCCGTGGGCTCTTCCTCCGCGAGTTCTTCCATCGCAAGCTCATCCTGCAAGCTTTCTTCTTCCTGCCAATCGACAGACTCATCCATCATCTCTTTCATCGTTTCCCCATACCCTTCTCTCTCGTGTGAGCGCAAAATAATACACTCTATACGTATTATTCAACAAAAAAAGGCCTTTCCTTTTTTTCTTGACACAAATAATAATATTTTTTATATTCCAAAGTTTACCGAGCTATTGTTTTGTGGTATACTGAACTCATATTCAATGAAAATGCAGAAAGGAGAATGTCATGTTTCCCGGTTTGAACGCGCTGTTGGAATCGTTTAAGTCGTTTTTGGACGCCTCGCCGGCATTTGCCGAGGTGATTCTTTTTTGCGTGCGCTTTGTCTTCCCGGTCATGTCACTCATCATCCTTTCCGGTGCATTCTTGTCTCTCCTATCGCTACCGAAGCGCCAGGAGGCATTTGCAATGATTCGCACCTCAGACGGCAAGAATCATCGCATCAACGGCTGGGAATGCATCGTCGGTCGCTCAAGAAGCACCGATATCGTATTGCCCTACCCGACCGTTTCCCGCCTTCACGCCGTAATCGCAAGGCGCGAATCCGAGCAATGGACCATTTTCGATTTGGATTCCAAACACGGTATTCTTGTAAACGGACAGGAAATCGATGAGCAAGCTCCTCTTCATTACGGCGACACAATCGCTCTCGGCGCCGTAGAGCTTCAGTTCCTCCCGATTAGCGAGAACGAACGTAAGCTGACCGATACGAAGAGACGTCAGCTTCGCCCGATTCCGCCGTGGAGTCTTTTGGCTCTTTTAACGCTTATGCAGGTTTTCCTTTGCATTCAACTGTGCATCGAAAAGCCCGTAGCGGCAACTCCGTATATCGTCCCGGTATTCGCGCTCTATACGCTCCTTATGTGGGTATACTTTATCGGCATGCGCCTTACCGGCGTCATCGGCTTTGAGCTCGAGATCATCGCATTTTACTTGACGACGATTTCGTTGTCCGTAACGACCTCGAGCAACTATACGCTGCTGCCGAAGCAGCTCGCGGCCGTTGTCCTCGGCCTGGTTTTGTTCCTCTGTCTCGGCTATTTGCTGCGCGATTTGTCCAAGGTACAGAAATTGCGCTGGGTGATGTCTGCATTTGCCCTACTGCTTATGGTATCCACGCTGTTGCTCGGTCAGATTCGTCACGGAGCAACGAACTGGATTCGTTTCGGCGCCTTCAGCTTTCAGCCCTCGGAGCTCGCCAAGCTTTGCTTTATCTTTGCGGGCTCGGCCACCTTGGATCGATTGTTCCGGAAGAGAAACCTAGGTCTCTTTATGCTTTTATCGCTCTCCTTGATGGTTTGTCTCGGCCTCATGAACGACTTCGGAACGGCTGCGGTCTTCTTTGTTACGTTCCTTGTAATCGCATTTCTTCGTTCGGGCGATTTTGCAACCATCCTACTCATAACGGGTGGTGCCGTTTCCGCGGGAGCTATGGTGCTCATCGCAAAGCCGTACATTTGGGCTAGATTTTCTACCTGGGGACATGCGTTCGAGCACGCCTCGGGCGGCGGCTATCAGCAGACCAGAACCCTTACCGCCATTGCAAACGGCGGCTTACTCGGCACCGGTCCGGGCGGCGGCAATCTCAAGCGTGTCGCTGCCGCAGACACCGACCTCGTGTTCGGTATGGTGTGGGAAGAATGGGGTCTGATTACCGCGTGCATGATTGTGCTGTGCATTGTCGTGCTCGCCACATTTGCCATTCGCTCATGCTCGATGAGTCGTTCCTCTTTCTACACCATTGCGGCATGCTCGGCTACCTCAATGCTTGTATTCCAGATGGCCCTGAATATATTCGGCTCGGTGGACATTCTACCGTTGACGGGCGTTACGTTCCCCTTTGTATCGAACGGCGGCTCCTCGATGCTTCTGTCCTACGGACTGCTTGCCTATCTCAAATCCACCGACACGCGTCCGCGCGCCAGCTTCGTAAGCGGACTGCCTCGTTCTCGCAAAATGCACGCGAAGGGAGGTAAAAAGTCATGAGAAAGATACAACGACGCGCCTTTTTGTGTACCGGCATTCTGCTCGGCTTCCTTTTGCTCTTTGCGTATTTCCTGTGGAATTATACGACGGACTCGAAGCTTTGGTTTACACAGCGCTACAACCGAAGCCTGTTCACCGACGACGGCCAGCTCCTGCAAGGAAAGCTACTCGACCGAAACGGAGTACTGCTTTCCTACTCGAAGGACGGTGTCAGAGCATTTCACGACGACACCCTTGTGCGACTCTCGACTCTGCACGTAGTCGGAGATGCGCTCGGCAAGATCGGTACCGGTGCGCATAGCACCTTGACAGAGCATTTGGTATCCTACTCCCCTCTGTACGGCGCGAATCGCATTCCGGAGGATGCCCTTTGCTACCTTACCATCGATAGCGAGGCAAATAAAACCGCGCTTTCGGCAATGGAAGGTCGCGTCGGCACCGTTGCCGTATACAATTACAAGAATGGCGAACTGCTCTGTCTGGTTTCCACGCCGACCTATGACCCGAAATACATTCCCGAGGATTTGGAGACGTCGGAACGCTACGAAGGCGCGTATGTAAACCGATTTTTCGGCTCGACGTTCCGTCCCGGCTCAGTGTTCAAAACCGTTACCCTGCAAGCTGTACTTGAGACCATTCCGGATGCGGACGAACGCACGTATGAATGCACGGGTGAGCTGATTATCGGTGAACAAATCATCACGTGCCCTAAAAAGCATGGCAGAATGAGTTTGAAGACGGCGTATGCGTTGTCCTGCAACTGTACGTTCGCAAAGCTCGCCATCGAGCTTACCGGCCCCGTCCTTTCGGACTATGTGCATTCCACCGGCCTTACAAGCAGCTACTCCGTGAACGGCGTATCGACGCTCCCCGGCTCCTTTGAGATGGCTACCGTCAACGTAGATGAGCTCGCCTATGCCGGAGTCGGACTCTACCACGACCTTGTAAACCCGTGTAGCTTAATGGTCTACTACGGTGCGATTGCCAACGGAGGTACGGCGGCGATTCCGACGTATCTGTATCATGCCAATGCATCGGATGGCGAGCTGCTGTTCAAACCGAGCGTCGCATTTTCCGAGCGACTTATCAAACATGACACGGCCGACCTGCTGTCGCAGTATTTGCAAAATAACGTGACTACGATGTACGGTACCGACCGTTTCCCCGACCTCGCAATGGGTGCCAAGACGGGCACGGTCGAGAATAAATCCTCTGCTTCTGACTGTTGGTTCGCAGGCTTCTTGGCGGATGAGGAATACCCCTATGCATTTGTCGTATACCTCGAAGAGGCGGGCTCCGGAAGCGGTGCCGCAGCCGATGTCGCTGGTGCTGTGCTAAAGCAGCTTACCGGAAGATAGAAAGGACCTCCCATCGGAGACCCCTGATAAAAATGACCCCTAATTGCCGGCCATATGGCCTAGCTCTTAGGGGTCTTGTTTGTTATATGTTGTTATTCGTTCTGCGTGGCAGCTTCTCTCTTAGAGAAAACGCAACCACAGTAATCCTGGCGGTACAAATCGTATTCCTTCGAAAGCTGTACCGATTGCCGATATCCGTCCTTCTTCTTAAAATCCGAATTCAAATATCGTACTCCCACCTCGGCCGCCAGCTCCTCGCCGATACGGTTCAAAAGCTCGGCATCCTTAAGCGGGCTGATGGATAAGGTCGTTGTAAAGTAATCGAAGCCGCCCTCGGCCGCCATGCGTGCGGAATAACCGAGCCGCAAACGGAAGCATTGCTCGCAGCGTTTACCGCCCTCCGGCTCCTTTTCAAGTCCCTTGGCCACCACATAAAACTCCTCCGGCACATAGTCCGGAACAACTAGCGAAACCGGATGCTTTAACGGCATTGAAGCAATCAATCGCGCCTGCTCCTGCACACGCTTCTCAAACTCCTCCCGCAAGGAGATGTTCGGATTGTAATAGCACACCGTAATGTGAAAATGCTCACTCAGATATTGCAGCACATAGCTACTACACGGCGCACAACAGCTGTGCAGTAAAAGCGACGGAACCGTTCCCTCCTTCGCCTGTTGCTCCAGCAACCGATCCAATTCCTTTTGATAATTTCTTTTTTGCATGACGCCTTCCTTTTTGCGACCTCAGACCGAGCTTCTTATCTTAGCTACAACCCGCCTCTTGCCGCTACTCTCAGACTCGAACTACTGCTCCTTTACGATTTCACTCAGTGCGCCGAGCAACGTCTCCATCTCTTCCTCGGTGCCGATCGTAATGCGCAGATAATTATCGATTCTCGGCTTCTTAAAATAGCGCACGAAAATACTTCTCTCACGAAGTGCCATATAAATCGTTTCAGCCGGAATGCTGCAGTGAGTTGCGAACAAAAAGTTCGTCGAGGAATTCGGCATCGAAAAACCGAGCTCTCGAAGACGTGATGCAAACTTCTCTCTCGTCTGTATAATCTTCTCGGTCGTCGCACGGAAATACTCCGCATCCTCCACCGAAGCCTTTCCCGCCGCAATCGACGGCATGTTCATCGTATAAGAATTGTAGGAATACTTCACTGCCTGAAGCGCCGAAATCAATCGCTCATTTGCAATAGCAAAGCCGATGCGCATTCCCGCAAGGGAGCGAGACTTTGAAAATGTCTGCACAACCACGAGGTTCTCGTACTTTTCCGTTAGCTCTAATACACTCTCGCCTCCGAAATCGACATAGGCCTCGTCTACAATCACAATCGATTCGCGATTGCTTGCAATCAGCTCCTCGAGCACATTCTTAGACATGGCAATCGAGGTCGGTGCATTTGGATTCGCAATCACAATACCCCCGTTCGGTCTACGATAGTCCTCGATGCGAATCTGAAAATTCTCATCAAGCGGTATCTGCTCGTAAGGAATCTGAAACAGCTCTGCCCATACGTCATAGAACGAATACGAAATGTCCGGAAACAAAATGGGCTTATCGCTATTAAAATACGTCAAAAATGCCATGCCGAGCACGTCATCCGAGCCAACACCGACAAACACCTCTTCCTCGCGCTTGCCATAGGCGTTCGCAATGGCACGCACCAAATCACCTGCGGAAGGGTCCGGATATTTTTTTGCATTTTCCAAATCCAATGCCGCCAGAGCCTCCAGCACCTTCGGCGAGGGTGGATACGGATTCTCATTTGTATTCAGCTTCACTACGCGACCTGTCGGCTGCTCGCCCGGCACATAGGGCTCTACCTTACGGATGTTCTGTTCCCATTCGTACATAGGAAATCTCCTCTCTAGATTAAGCCGAACTCCTCAGCCAGGGCACGGAAGCCCGGAAGGGAACGTTCGATCATGGAATAGTCTACACAATATGCGATTCTAAAGTAGCCGGGGCCACCGAAACCGCTTCCCGCAACGACTAAGATGCGGTGCTTCTTCGCCGCCTGCACAAATGCCTTGTCATCTCCGCCCGGTGCCTTTACGAACAAGTAAAATGCGCCCTGCGGCTTGATGCAGGAATATCCGTACTCCGTCAGCTTCGAATACAAAAGCTCACGATTGCGGTTATAAATCTCAACATCTACACTGGCATCCAGACAACGGCCGACTACCTTCTGCAGCAACGACGGTGCATTTACAAAGCCGAGAATACGGTTTGCAACAGCAGCACCCGGAATGATCTCATCCACGTCGTCCAACTCATCCGGAAGCACCAGATATCCGATACGCTCGCCCGGAAGCGACAGCGACTTACTGTAGGAATAGCCGACTACCGTGTTGTGATAGTACTTCGTGAGATAAGGCACCTCCACTCCGTCGTATGCAAGCTCACGATACGGCTCATCCGCAACGAGATAAATGCTCGTCCCGTACTCCTTCTCCTTTGCACGAAGCACATCGGCAATCGCAACAATCGTTTCCTCAGGATAAACGACACCCGTCGGATTGTTCGGATTGTTGATCAGCACGGCCTTCGTCTTTTCCGTAATCACCGATGCCAATACCTCCGGCACGGGAAGGAACGTCTCCGCATCCGTAGCGGCAATTACAAGCTTGCCGTCAAAATTAGCGACATAGTTCTTATACTCACCGAAGAAGGGCGCAAACGTAACAACCTCATCTCCCGGATTCAAAAGCGTCTTTAAGATAACATTCAAGCCACCTGCAGCGCCTACCGTCATCAAAATGTTGCGTACCGTAAATGCCGTACCGTAAAGACGGTTCAAATGCTCCGCAATTGCAGCGCGCACATCTTCAAAGCCGGCATTGTTCATATAGCCGTGAAGTACTGTGGGCTCTTCCTCCTTTACGATGTCGACAAAGGCATTGCAAATCTCAACCGGAGGCTCCACGCTCGGATTGCCGAGGCTGTAGTCGTATACATTTTCCTTGCCGAATTCCTTCGCCATCTTAGCGCCTTCTTCGAACATGGCACGAATGGCGGAACCGTTTTTATTCAAATCCGAAATCATATGATTAATCATCGCTCAGTCACTCACTCTCTTAATTATTTGATAGAACCTCGGTCATCTTATACAAACCGGCATCTACGCAGACAGACCGGCCGATCCCCGATTGGTTCCTACCCAATATACCACTTTAGCACAGCGAAGTAAAGAGGTTTTCATCGGTTTTCTGCAATCGCCCCGTAAATGCTCAGCTTACCGTACCCCCATTCTCGGTTCGGGTATCTCCGTTCGTCGCGTTCCGCTCCGTTCACAAAGTACGTCGTTGCCTCCGTGCCGGTCAGATACTCGCGATTTCCTCGCGTAATTGCCCATTCGAATAAAAGAGCATTTGCACCGGCTGCGGCTGCCGCGGCCAGAGACGTCCCCTCTCGTCCCATCCCCTGCGGCGAAATGCTTTGCGCACTTGCCTCATACGGTGCCGCCAAATCGGGCTTCACGACATTGGTCGACGTATATCCTCTCCCGCCGAAAGGATCGATTCGATTGGCAAACGGGTCATACGCCGTCACAGTCATGCCCTCAGGCGCATTGCCGGGCTCCGTAATCGTCGTGTCGGGGCTTGGCTGAAGGAACTGTGCATTTCCTCGTAAAAATGCGCGTACGGGCATCCAGCAGTCATATCGAATGCGCTCGCCGATTGCCTCCTCCGGATACACTCGCAACGTCCATATCCCTTCCGACATATCGCGAAAGCGAATGAGAACCAGTGGATTTGCCGTATGCAGTCCGATTCGCTGATAGGTGATGACGACAGAACTGCCCTCGAGCAAGAAATCCCGTGCTTCGTAACGTCCGGAGATCGGCTCTACGCGCTCGATGATTTCGCCGCCGGGGGAAACGATGCCTACGGCCAACAAATTCGGCGCTTCACACCATAGCTCCATCGTCATACTCTCTCCCTGCTCCACGCGAAGCTGTACCTCTCGGTACGGCAGCTCGTACTCCACGTCTCCGTCCGCCGTCAGATCGATGACCCCTTCAAAATGATGTCCCGCATTTGCCTCATTTCCCGCGGCAATCACAACCTGACGCCCCCTCAGCCTACACAAATCGCCAATGTACTGTTCCAGATAGCCACTACCGTTATGACCGCCGGCATTTGAGCCGAGTGCCAAAAGCATCACAATCGGCCGACCAAGTCGAAGTGCCTCCTCGTGCAAGTACTGCACACCGAGCATAATATCCGCCTCCGAAAAGCAAGGCGCGTCCGTTTCAATTCGGTAATACCGCCTTAGATTCTCAGGGGCATCGCGCAAGCGTACAACGACGAGCTCCGCATTTGGTGCTATGCCCTCTTCGTTCTCCTCACTTTCGCTGCCTGCGGCGATTCTCGCCAAAACAGTGCCATGACCGACGACATCGGTTGTCGGTGCCATTCCGCTTTGAAGCTCTTCCCGTCGGTATACCGTCCCAAACGGAACTGCCACCCGGCCACTCTCCTCGCCCGGCTGCGGGCCATCCGTCTCTTCCGAGTTTGTCACTTCACCGCCCGTCTCCGCCGTCTGATCCCATATCGACGTTATTCTTATCTGTCCGGCTCGGTCGTAAAATGCGCGGTCGCGATACGAAATCCCCGTATCGACAATACCGATCAGCACCCCTTGCCCATACAAATCCAGTCCCGGTAGCGTTCGAATCCGTTCGACACCCATGGCCGCAGCTACATTTTCCTGCATCGTAGTAAAGCAACGCGGAATCGCACTATAAAAAAATCGGTCAGCCTGCAGTTCCTGACGGTCGCAATAATATGCCACCGAATAACGGCTTCCTATCCGCTCGATACGTTGTGGGCGTTCTCCTTCTAAGTACTCTTCCGGCTCCTGATACGGTAACAAAAACGCAAAGCAATCCGGCATCTCGTCACCTCATTTTCTTTTATCCTATTACCGCCGGACACGAAAAGTGAAAAAAACTGCAGCCCATCTGAGCTGCAGTTATCCTCGTAAGTTATGAAATTGTTGCGATGCTACTATTTGTAGTATTTCGAATAGTAAGCCTTTCCGTAGTAACCCTTACCGTACTCGAGCTTCTTAGCATCCATACGACTGAATACAACACCGAGCACGCGGCACTTGGTCATCTTAATCTGAGCAACGATCTTCTGAGCAAACTTGCTCTTTACTCTACCGGGACGCATTACATAAAGTGCACCGTCACAATACTGTGCCAATACAGCCGCATCTACTACGCTTCCGAGCGGGGGAGCATCTACAATAACGTAATCATAATGCTCGCGAAGAACGTTCATCAACGTCTCGAATCTCTTCGTGCTCATAAGCTCTACCGGATTCGGAGGGAACGCGCCGGAGAACAGAATATGAAGATTCTTCACATCCGTCTCGCTGATACAATTGTCAAGAGTCTGCATACCGGTAAGGAAATGCGTGAGTCCGTATACTCTCTGGTCTGACGTGAAGCTGGAAAGCAGCTCCGACTTTCTCAAGTCACAGTCCAAGAGAATCGTGGACTTGCCCATCTCGGCAAAGGACATTGCCAGACGCATTGCCGTCGTGGTCTTACCGTCGTTCGGGAACGTACTCGTAACAAGTACAACCTTAATGTCCTGTCCACAGAACTGAATATTGGTACGAAGATTCTTATATGCCTCTGTCGTTTGAAAATCGAGTGCAGTATTCGCTATAAACTTAATCTGTTGCATCTTATTCTCCTCCCGACTTCTTCTGCTTCTTAGACTTCTTAGAGCTCTTGCCCTTCTCAATTACCGCTCCGTCCGCACTGTTCGGCAACATTGCAAGCACGGGAAGCTTCAGCGTACGCTCAACATCCTCCTCAAGCTTGATAGTGTCATCCAAAAGGAATACAACAGCAATAATGGCAATCGTCAAAAATGCACCGAACAACGCTGCAATTACCGAGTTACGGAATGTAGTCGGGCTGCTGGGCGCCTTAGGAAGCTGTGCAGCCTCAAATGGCTGAACATCCGCCTTCATGAACTGACTGATATGGGACACCATAACCTCGGAAAGTGCATCTGCAAGCTTCTTTGCAAGCTCGGGATCCGCATCCGTTACAATGAGCTTCAGCATACGGGAATCCGTCGGAATCGCAACGGAAATCTCACTCTTTAACTGGCCATAAGTATACTTATCCTCCAGGCCGAGTTTCTCAATGACCTGCTCAACCACTCTACGGCTTGTAGCAAAGTACTGATAGTCGCTGATCAAAGCGTTACTGGAGCTAATGTCGGACGTCGTCAGTGCCTCGTCACTATTACGGCTCAATACGAACAACGAGCTCTCTGCCTGATACATCGGTGTTGCTACGTACTTGCAATATGCAAACGTTACACCGCCCATAATAATTGCCACAAGGATAACCCAACCGATCTTGCTCCAAATGGCAAGCAGCAATTGCGAAAAATCGATTTCATTCTCCTGCACGGTTTTAACATTAGTATTTTCCATCGAAACTCCTTATCCTGTACGAAGTCCGTACATCATACTATAATCTTGTTTTCTAAAATGCTGTTCGGATTGTCGCAAAACAACCGTTCGGCATATTCTTCTCCGCATAGCGAGCATACCGTCTGATAACACTCTCTCAGACGAGGCGGTCGGTGGTTAACACCGTGAGCGTCCGTCGCGACAAAGGTGACCAGCTCATGTGCGAGCAAGCGTCTCGAAAATCGCTTAACGGTAAAGCCCAAGTCTCCCATAATGCTACCCGCATTGACCTGAATATACGCTACCGCTGCAAGCTCTTCTACCTGCTCGATATTTCGTATAGATTCATAGCGCTCAACGTGTGCGACAATCGGTTTCAAGCCGACGTTCGCCAACTCACGAGCCCGCTTCAAAATCTCTTGTGCGGTACTCCTCATCGAGAGCTCAAGCAAGACATATTTGCTATCAGCCAAAGTTCCCGACTTTCCTTGATAGATGTTCTCCTCTATGCCCGAAGTAAACGCATAAATTTCACAACCCTCGAAAACCCGCATGTCCGGATATCGATCTCGAATTCGTGCATTCACCTCCGCAACCAAGGCCACTCTCTTCTGCTTGTCTGCCATAAAACCATGGCAACCGAAGTGAGGGGTCGCAATCATCTTGCGGATTCCATCCTCATAAGCAATCTGCAGCATCTGCAGCGTCTTATCCCAATCTTTCGATCCGTCATCGACGCCGGGCAACAGGTGACAATGTATGTCCACCAATTCCGGAACCGCAAACTTCTCTTTCTTCGCCATACTCTCCTCGCTTTTCGACAAAAGTCGCGGCAGACACATATCGTATCTTACCAAAAACAGCGGTATCTGTCAACTCTCAATCGATTATCCGATGAATTCGTCGTTCTCAAATAAGCCTTCCTTCACACGTCCGTCAGCGTAAATCATACAGCCCTGACCGTGACGCATATCCTGCTTCCATTCGCCCTCGTAAGAGTCTCCGGAAAGCCATACAAAGGTACCGATTCCGTCACGTACACCGTTCGTAAATGTGCCCTCGTACTGACCGACTCCGGCATAGGTATAACTACCGATACCATCCGGTCGATTGTTGCCGTTAACCTCTCCCTCGTAGTAGCTTCCGCTCTTATACTGGAGAGACTTGAACTCGCGGAACGGCTCCGCGGAAAGCTTCTTGCCATTGTCCCATTCATGACGTTCCTTCGTTCCGTCCGCAAACGTCATCACGCCGGAACCGTTGCGTCTGCTGTTCAACCATTCGCCTTCATAGACGTTACCATTGGAGAAATAATAGGTTCCGTGACCGCAAAATGCTCCGTCTCGGAAATCGCCGACATAGCGGTCCTTGTTGGCAGATTCAAACGTTCCGTGACCGGACTTCTTGCTATTCTCCCATTGTCCCGCATACACGCCGCCTGCCGCATAGTACATCGTTCCCATGCCGTGACGCTTGCCGTCAATATATTCACCCTCGTAGCGGTCGCCGTTGGGATAATACATCGTACCTCTACCATGACGCCTGCCATCGAGGAATTCTCCCTCATAACGCTCGCCGCCCGGATAATCCTCCGTCGAAAAACCGTTCTTCACAACCGGAGCCGCCTCTACAAAGCCTTCGGTCCATTCGGAATCCATACCGTTCTCTTGCATCCGCTCCTGCATTGCCTGATACTCCTGCTGCTTCAAAAATGCTTCCAGCTCTTCATCGCTCGGACGCTGCTCAAAAGCACACACGCCGTTCACCCAAAAGCCGGACTCAGCATGTCCGTCGCGGAAAAAGATCTTGCCCATACCGTTCGGCATGTCGTCCTTCCACTCGCCCTCATACTCTCTTCCGTCTCCGAAGTACACATGACCCTTAACAAAATGTCCTTCCTCGTAGAGACCCTCTAAATAATTGCCGCCAAGCAACGCTTCCTCTCCGTAACCGTGATACTTATCATGACTCCACTGACCGTCATAATACGCATCATTTTTAAAGACAAGCTTTCCCTTGCCTTGGCGCATACCATTGCAAAACTCGCCCACGTAATTCCTTCTGGAATCGTGTTCACTATAAATGATCTGTCCTTTACCGTGAGGGATTCCGTTTTGTGTCGTACCTATGTAGCGACCCTCCGGTAGCAGAAGTTCCTGAGTCGGATTCACGATTGACATCGCACTGATCTTCTGACGACACGACACACACAGACCGTCCGCGCCTGCACGATTTTTGTTGCACATAACACAGATTAATTCCATTCGCAATTAACCTCCAATCCTAAAACTCTCCCATCTAGTATAATAACAAATTATCAATCAAAATTCCATAGGAAAATGCATTTTCTTATGAAATACTTTGTCACTCGAAAGACAATCTCTCCCACTGCCTGCAGCATCGCTGTTTTCGTGCGGTAAGTCCTCGCATTTTGCCGGTCGTAATTCGGAAAAAGCGGTGAAAATGCAATAAAAAAACCCGAACAATTGCTTGTTCGGGTATCGGAAGCTGTCTAGCGGATTTGAACCGCCGACCTCATCCTTACCAAGGATGCGCTCTACCGACTGAGCTAAGACAGCATCACGAGCGATATAATAACACATTTCCGTGGGTTTGACAAGTCCCTATTTTCGATTTTTTCATAAAATGCAACAAAATTTTTGAACGCGGCTCGGCGCACCGAAAAACATCACCGCCACATCGTTGTATACGTACCTGTTCTCAGCGTTCCTCCAAGATGGTACGCATCTTACTTCGGATGCGTTGTATTGCGTTGTCGATCGACTTACTGCTCTTCCCCATCTTAGTCGCAATGTCCGTATAATGCATTCCCGCAATGTAATCGCCGAACACCTGCTGCTCAAAGCTACTGAGTCTCGCCATCAGCCGCTCCTGCAGCTGCTTTGCCTCTTCCTCCGCAATGCAAATCTGCTCCGGATTTCCCGGTCCGTAGCCCGGAAACGAACTGTTCTCCGCCTGATGCAAAAACTCCGGAGAATCAAACGAAACGTATTCTCGCATCGGCAGATTTTTCTTACGATTTGCCATCGTAATCGCATTGTACATCTGCGCCAATATGCATCGTCTGGCAAATGTGGAAAAATGCGCGCCGACATCCGAACGATACGAGCGAATCGCACGATACAGGCCTATCATTCCTTCCTGTATCAAGTCCTCGCGGTCTCCCCACGTAAGGAACAAGGATCGCGCTTCCCGACGCACCATCGGTTTATACTTAATCAAAAGATATTCCTCTGCAAGCCTGTCCTCGGACGACATGGCACAAAGCTCTTCATCAGTATATTGACTGTAAGTATCCATGTCTCCTCCAAACTCGCCGCCAACGCAGGCTTCCGTAATTCCGTAAGGCTCTCCAAAATCAGCACCGCAAGGAAGCTTATTTTCCTCCCATGCGCTGACGCAATATCTCATAGGCCAATACGCCCATAGCAACCGAAGCATTCAACGAATCAATCTGACCCTTCATCGGAATCGATGCCGTGAAATCGCAGGTCTCGCGAACGAGGCGACTCACACCGCTTCCCTCATTGCCGATGACAAGACCAATCGGTCCGGTGAGATTCGTGCGATACATCACATCTCCGTCCATATCCGCACATACAAACCAAATGCCGCGCTTCTTCAAATCCTCCATCGTCTGTGTCAGATTCGTAACCTTTGCAACCGGCGTGTAATTCAGTGCACCGGCGGATGTCTTAGCAACCGTTGCCGTCAAGCCTACCGCACGACGCTTCGGAATGATAATACCGTGTGCGCCGACCTGGTTGGCCGTACGAATCATTGCACCGAGATTATGCGGATCCTCAATTCCGTCCAGCAGAATCAAAAACGGCGCCTCGCCCTTTTCCTCCGCAGCCTTCAGGATGTCCTCAACCTCTGCATATTCGTATGCGGCAGCCTGCGCGATGACGCCCTGATGCTTTCCGCTTTCGCTCATCTGATCCAAGCGTTCCTTGGATACAAAGCTGATAATCGTATCGCCCTTCTTCGCCTCGCGAATGATCGACTGAATCGGTCCGTCCTTGCATCCGTCCTGAACGAACAGCTTGTCCACCGTTCTTCCGGCACGAAACGCCTCCAAAACCGCATTTCTTCCCTCTATCGTATACTCCTCGTATCGCATACTACGCCCTTCCTTCCAAATCAACCGATTCCGGTCTACTAGCTCACTTAAGGCGGCCCTAATGCCGTCTCCTATCCGACGCTTCGGATTACTTGCTCTCTTCCTCCTGCTCCAAGCCCTCAATGCCAAGCTTCAAAAGAGCCAACAAACGATCCGTTCTTCCGCACAGATACAAGTATCCGCACAGTGCCTCCAATCCGGTTGCAATTCGGTAATCATTCACCGAGCCACTCTTCGCTACGGAAAATGACTTCGCATTGCGTCCTCTTCGAAACACCGACTGCTCCTCCTCCGTCAATTCGTCGCGGAGTCGCTGATACACCTCTCTTTGTGCCACAGCATTTACAAGCCGACTCGTCTTCTGATGCAAATGGTTCACCGTCAGCTCCTTCTCCCCGAGAATGATCGAGCGAACAATCAACTCATAGACGCCGTCTCCTATGTAGGCAAGCGCCAGAGGGGAATACATCTTGACATCCCCTCCCGGCAGCTGAAACTCACGGAGAATATCCTCATTTAGATGAGCTCCCATACAACGCCCTCTCTCGTATCCTTAATCTGTACGCCCTTCTCAAGCAACTGGTTGCGAAGCTCATCCGCAAGTGCGAAGTTCTTTTCCTTCTTTGCTGCGGCACGCTTAGCGATCATCTCTTCAATCCAAGCGGTCAACTCGTCGGATACGGTCTGTACCTCTTCCTCTGCGCTCAGCAAATCGAGCGAAAGAACCTCGTCAAAGCTTTCCGCAAGAGCGAGCTTGGTCGCATCGGAGATGTCTGCCTTGAGCATGTCGTACAATGCGGTCAATGCCAAGGAGGTGTTCACGTCGTTGCAAAGTGCGTCCTCAAAGCGACGGCGATACGTTGCAAATGCTTCTGCATCTACCTCTCCCTCTGCCTTCAACGACGAAATGCGCTTCTTAAGCTTCTCGTAAGCATTTTTCACCTGGTCCATAACCTCGTAGGAGAACTCAAGCGGCTTACGATAGTGCGACTGCAGACAGAACATACGATATACAAGCGGAGAATAGCCCTTTTCCTCAAGCAAGGAAACCGTCAGGAATTCGCCCTTACTCTTGCTCATCTTACCGCTGCGGTCGTTCAGATGATGAATGTGGAACCAGTAATTACACCACTTGTGTCCCAAGTAAGACTCGCTCTGCGCAATCTCATTTGTGTGGTGCGGGAAGATGTTGTCGACACCGCCGCAATGGATATCCATGTACTCGCCCAAATGCTTCATGCTGATGCCGGAGCACTCGATATGCCAGCCCGGATAACCAACGCCCCACGGACTGTCCCACTTAAGAGCCTGGTCTTCAAACTTGGACTTCGTGAACCAAAGCACGAAATCGTTCTTATTTTTCTTATTGGTATCTACGTCAACGTCATCGCGAACGCCCTCGAGAAGCGAATCCTCGCTATGGCTCGTCAAAACGTAGTAATCGTCCAGCTTAGAGGTGTCAAAGTATACATTCTCACCGGATACATACGCATAGCCCTTCTCAAGCAACACTTCTACCATGTGGATGAACTCGCCGATGCAATTCGTTGCCGGCTCCACCACATCGGGACGCTTGATGTTGAGCTTCTCACAGTCACTGAAAAATGCGTCCGTATAAAACTGCGCAATCTCCATAACCGTCTTCTTCTCGCGCTTAGCACCCTTGAGCATCTTATCCTCACCGGTGTCCGCATCGCTCGAAAGATGGCCTACGTCGGTAATGTTCATAACACGCTTCACATCGTAGCCGAGATAGCGAAGACTCTTCTCAAGAACGTCCTCACACAAATAGCTACGCAGATTTCCTATGTGGGCAAAATGATACACCGTCGGTCCACAGGTATACATAGCCACCTTACCATCCTCATTCGGAACAAAAAGCTCTACCTTCTTGCTCAGCGTATTGTATAGCATCATACGATTTTCCATTCTCTTGTCCTCACTTATTCCAATTCTTTTCTAACTCGTCCAAACGAAGCTTCAGCTCCGCATTTGACTGCTGAAGCAGCTTAATATCCTGCAATACCGGATCCGGCAGGTTAACCTGATCGAGATCCTCTCGCGGCACTTTGACGTTGTCACGTTTTACGACACGTCCGGGTACACCGACTACCGTTGAGTTCGGGGGCACCTCATGGAGCACTACCGAGCCCGCACCGATCTTGCTGTTCTCGCCGACCGTAAAGGAACCGAGCACCTTTGCACCCGCGCTGATCATGACGTTATCGCCGATGGTAGGATGTCTCTTGCCCTTCTCTTTTCCGGTACCACCGAGCGTTACGCCCTGGTACAACGTCACATTGTCACCGAGAATCGCCGTCTCACCGATTACAACCCCGTGTCCGTGGTCGATAAACAGTCCTCTTCCGATCTGCGCACCGGGATGAATCTCAATGCCGGTATAATGTGCTACGACCTGCGATATGAGTCGTGCCGGCACGAAGCATTTCTTTTTGTACAGATAATGAGCGGCACGATGCCACAAAATCGCGTGGAAGCTCGGGTACAAAAATACCTCCAAGTCGGATTTGATTGCCGCATCGCGTTCTCGTATCACTTGAATTTCTTCTTTGATATACTCGATTAACACTGAAAACCTCCGTGCATCCTGTTAAAGCTTCATTGACAGCTGGATGCGCTTTTTATTCATATCTACGGAAAGCACCTTAACCTCAACGATATCGCCAAGCTGAACGACCTCGGAAGGATGCTTTACAAAGCGATTCGAAAGCTCACTGATGTGCACAAGTCCGTCCTGATGCACACCGATATCGACGAACGCTCCGAAGTCGATTACGTTTCGAACCGTTCCTTTCAAAATCATGCCCGGCTTCAAATCCTTCATCTCCAGTACGTCGCTTCGCAAAATGGGCTGCGGCATACTCTCTCTCGGATCTCTTGAAGGTTTCTCAAGCTCAGACAAAATGTCCGTAAGCGTAATCTCGCCGATTTCAAGCTCCTTAGCCAGCTTCTTCACATCGCTAACCTTCTTGCGAATTCCGTTCGCTCCTCCGGAAGCTACCGTCTGCTTTTCATAGCCCATACGTTCCAGTACGGCGAGTGCCACAGAGTAGCTCTCGGGATGCACGCTCGTATTGTCCAAGAAATTGTCGCCGCCACGAATACGCAAGAAGCCCGCACACTGTTCAAATGCCTTAGGTCCGAGCTTCGGCACCTTCAACAGCTCACGTCGATTGCGGAATCGGCCATTTGCCTCACGATATGCAACGATATTCTTCGCAAGTGTCTTGCTGATACCGGAGATGTACTCAAGCAAGGAAGCAGACGCCGTATTCAGGTCTACGCCAACCTTATTCACGCAATCCTCTACTACTCCGCCGAGGCTCTCTCCGAGCTTCTTTTGGTTCATATCGTGCTGATACTGTCCGACACCGATTGCCTTCGGCTCGATCTTTACAAGCTCTGCGAGCGGGTCCTGCAGACGACGTGCAATCGAAACCGCACTACGCTGTCCGACGTCAAACTCGGGGAATTCCTCCGTTGCGAGCTTGCTTGCGGAGTATACGCTGGCTCCGGCCTCATTTACAATAACATATGCGACGTCTCGCTGAATTTCCTTCAAAAGGTCCACAATAATCAATTCGGACTCTCTGGAAGCGGTTCCGTTTCCAACGGAAATCAAATCGATATGGTACTTCGCAATCAAATTCTTCAGTATGCGCTTCGATTCCTCTACCTTGTTCTGCGGTGCAGTCGGATAAATCACTACCGTATGCAGCACCTTTCCGGTCGCATCCACGACTGCCAGCTTACAGCCGGTACGAAATGCCGGATCCCAGCCAAGCACGATCTTGCCCGCAATCGGGGGCTGCATCAACAGCTGCTCGAGATTCTTACTGAACACCTTAATCGCACCGTCCTCCGCCTGCTCCGTAAGCATATTACGCAGCTCACGCTCAATCGAAGGCGCAATCAGTCGCTCATAGCTGTCCTGTATTGCAAGCTCAAGATACTTCGCAGTCGGTGCACTGTCATTGACGATGACCATCTTTCTTATGTAGCGCAGCAAATCCTCTACCGGTGCCTCTACCTTTACGGTAAGAATCTTCTCCGCCTCACCGCGATTGATGGCAAGCACTCTGTAGCCGGTTACTTTCGAAAGGCTCTGAGAAAAATGATAGTACATCTCGTAGACGGACTCCGTCTCCTTCTTTGCCTCCGAAACGAGCATTCCGTTCTTGTAAGTATAATCTCTTATGTACGTACGATATTCCGCATTGTCGCTGATCGTCTCAGCCACAATGTCCATAGCTCCCTGCAAAGCGTCCGCAACGGTTGCAACGCCCTTTTCCTCCGAAAGATACGCTTCCGCCTCTTCCTCCATGGACTTCTTCGTCATCTGCAGCAGCAAAATGTTGGCCAGACCCTCAAGTCCCTTTTCCTTTGCATCCGTAGCACGCGTTCTGCGCTTCGGACGATACGGACGGTACAAATCCTCCACGGCAACCATAGTCGTCGCCGCAATAATCTGTGCGCGCAATTCCTCTGTCAGATTGCCCTGCTCCTCGATTGTCGCAAGCACCTGCTGTTTCTTTTCTTCAAGGTTTCGCAGGTACGTCAAACGCTCGGAAAGTGTACGCAGCTGCTCGTCGTCGAGCTGTCCGGTCGCTTCCTTACGATATCTCGCGATGAAGGGAATCGTATTGCCCTCATCAATCAATTTCACAGCGGCTTCAACCTGCCACACAGCTACCTTCAATTCACTTGCTATTTGCTTTAAAATCATCTATGTTCTCCATTCCCATCACAGTGCTTATTGCATCGCCTGTACCGCGTTGCCGGCTACACATTGTATGTTGTTCGGTACTATTGCAATAGGCAAATCGCCTGTGCGGAGATTCCCTCTCCGCTACCGGTGAAACCAAGCCCCTCTTCAGTGGTCGCCTTGATGTTCACACAGTCAATACCGATTCCGAGATCCTCGGCTATATTCTGACGCATCGCAGGAATATGCGGTGCCATCTTCGGTCTCTGTGCAATGATTGTAGCATCAATGTTACCGATTGTATACTGCTCTGCTTCTATCAGCTCGCGAACTCTACGAAGCAATGCTCTGCTCGACGCACCTTTGTACGCCATATCGGTGTCCGGAAAATGCTTTCCGATATCCCCGAGAGCCGCCGCCCCAAGCAATGCGTCCATAATCGCATGTATCAGCACATCCGCATCGGAATGTCCGAGCAAGCCCTTCTCATACGGGATGCTCTCGCCTCCCATAATCAACTCTCGGCCCTCTACTAAGCGATGTACATCGTATCCCATTCCTACTCTCATGTTCTCACCTCGTTGCAATCTCCTTGCAAATTCCCCGCAAATCCTCGGCAGTATCTCAACTACCTCCGCGATTTCTCGACATCATCAATTCTCATTCATATACGCCATCTGACGCTGCTTGCTTTTCGTCAAAATCGTATCGTAGATCGCAAGCACCGCATCCTCGTATTTTTCTCCTGCGAGCGTACGGACCTTCTCCAGCAGAAGCTTTTCACGATCGGCATCGTAAATCGGAAGTCCATTTTCCTTTTTGTAAATAGCCACATCCGTTGCTACATACATACGACGAGTCAACAGCTCCACCAGCTCACGGTCGATTGCATCAATCTCGACTCTGCATTCCTCTAAGCTCTTCATACCCATTCCTCCGTTGTAAAACAAAAAGGCACTTCCGTCTTAGGAAGTGCCTACGTAATAGCGAAGGGGGGATTCGAACCCTCGACACCACGGGTATGAACCGTGTGCTCTAGCCAACTGAGCTACTTCGCCACATCGGAAACTGAGATTCAACACTCAGTACCTTTGCTATTATATGCACGAAGACGACGTTTGTCAAGCATAAATAATATTTTTTTCAACATTCTTTCCGCGCGAGCGCTTTTCGGCCTACCATAGCCGCTTTTCGTTACTCGAAAGTGCCTCAGTCGATGGAGGTAAATGCTGCGGGAAGGAGCTCCTCAAGCCTATAAGCCTTGCTCTCCCCCTCGGAGGTCTCTAAAATCACCTCAAAGCATTTCGCATCACAAAACTCGGTCATAACCTGCAGACAGATTCCGCAAGGCGGACAAAATTCCGTCTCCTCGCCGCGTCCACCAACGACCGCTATCGCAACGAAATCACGCTCGCCACGAGCAACCGCCTGAAAGATTGCGGTTCTCTCTGCGCAGTTCGTTGCACCGAAAGAAGCATTTTCAATATTACAGCCGAGAATTACCTCTCCGCTCTTAAGCAGCAATGCCGCTCCTACCGCAAAGCCGGAATAGGGACTGTAGCTTCTCTGTCTCGCAAGCTTCGCCTGCTGCAGCAAAGCCTCTCTTTCATCCTTCGTCATCGTATGCCTCCTTACTCTGTGCCTCGCCTAACAATCTGCCTTCCGGGTTTCCACCCATTCAGCCGCTTCAGCTTTTCTCCTTTGCACGAATGCCAACTCGGAAAAATTGTCTCAACACCGCGCGCGGACCCATCGGCTGCTTCGGGTAGAGATAACTTCCGCCGGCAACATTTTTATTGAGTAGCACCAACGCTACAAAGCCGATCGTTCCGAGCACAAGCCCCCACAAATCGAACAACACCGTAGTCGTGAGCAGCCCAAGTCGTACAAACTTGATCGCATAGCTCAACTCGAGACTCGATTGCGAGTAATTTGCGAGCGAAACAAATGCCATATACAAAATGATCTCCGAGTTGAACCAACCGCTACTGACGGCAAATTCACCGACGACGATACCGGCGATTACGCTCAAGGGCGTGCTCAGCATATTCGGCGTATTGAGTGTTGCCAGACGCAAACCGTCAATCGCAAACTCCAAGAGCATAAACTGCAGATAAATCGGCACGTGCTCGGCGTCATCCAGCCGAATAAACAAAAGCCACTCCGGAATCCACTGCGGATTTCGTATCAGCAAAAGAAAGACCGGTGTCACGAAGATGGCCATCAGCGTTATGATCAGTCGCGATAGGCGCAAATACGTGCCCGTAATCGGCGGAAAATAATAATCGTCCGTGTCTTCGATTGCATCGTAGATTGTGTTGGGAAGTATCATCGCACTTGGCGAATTGTCCACCAAAATCACGACATTACCCTCAAGCAAAGACGCTGCCGCCGTATCGGGCCGCTCTGTATATTTGAATTTCGGGAGTGGATTCCACCAGCTTCCGTGGTAAATGCACTCCGCAAGGCTTTCCATATTCATCGTCAGCGAATCGACGTGAATCTCCTCCAAGCGTTCTTCAATCTTGCTTAGAAATGCTTCGTCCACTCGCCCCTTCATATAGCACAGCACAATATCGGTCTGCGAGGTCGTACCCGCATGAAACAATCGAAGCACAAGGTCCGAGCTACGAATTCTACGACGAATCAGTGCGGAGTTGAAGACGATCGTCTCTACAAAACCGTCCTTTGAGCCTCGCATCACCTTGTCCTTCTCGGGCTCCGAAACCGCTCTCGCCGGATATTCTCGGCTATCGATTAGAATGGCTTTATCATAACCGTCCACTAACAGGCACGTCATTCCGGAGAAAATGAGCAGCAAAATCTTTTGCTCGTCATCCGTTACAAACGACTCGTTAAATGGTATGTTGCGCTCGAGCATCTTCTCCATGCTCGTCGGCAGCGCACCCGTAGGAAGGTCAATCAAATACTGCACGATGCGTTGCTGCACCGCACCATCCGAAAATCCGTCAATGCAATATGTGCAAGCGCTTCTGCCGGCAACTTCGATTCTTCGAAAGATGACATCGTAATTGTCCGGAACGCATAGCGCCTCGTTCATCCTTAAAATGTTCTTTTCCAGTTGACGCTCCATCCCAGTACTCCCCTCATTTCCTTTGGAATACTAGTATGCTGCAATCAAAGCGGAAATATACTCATTGCGCCTTCGCATCAGCGTGCAAAGACGAACCTACTGCTTTTCCACCGACACATTCATCGAAGTACCGTCCGTAAAGAAGATAATCGTACCATTCAAGTCCGTTCGGTACGTTGTTACCGAATGTGCACGAAGTCGTTCCAAAACCTCTTCGTCCGGCTCTCTTCGGCCTTCCGCATCATCAGCCATACCACAGCATATTACCGCGTAGCTCGGTGAAACCTCCTTGAGAAACTTCTTCTTTGTTGCGTCCTTTTCGCCGTGATGGCCTACCTTCAGCACATCCGACTTCAATACATATTCCGACTCTCGCAGTTCTTTCTCTGTCGTAGAAAGCGCATCACCCATCAGAAGAAAACTCTTTTCTCCGTACACATAGCGAAGCACGAGCGACGAATCGTTGTCCGAATTCTCCATCAAGGCCGCCTCACCCGGTGCCATCACAACAAAGCTTCCTTTGCCGAGTGTATAAGTAGCTCCGAGCTGCGGAATCTCATACTCAATGTCCTTGGCCTCAATAACCTTCTTCATCGCGCTGTACTCTACGGAATTCTCTGTCTTCGGCGAAATCAGCAGCTTACCGACCTCAAACTCCGTCAACACGGAGGCCATACCGCCTATATGATCCTTGTCTCCATGCGTTGCAACCACGTAATCCAGCCTCTTCACGCCTTGACGCTGCAGGTACTGTACAATCTGTTGTCCATTTGCCGCATAACCCGCATCGATGAGCATCGTGCAACCGTCTGCTACAATGTAGATGGCATCGGCCTTACCTACGTTTAGAAAATGCACTTCGCAATTCTCTGCCGTCGGCTCTTCTTTTGCCGGCGTCTTAGGTGTTGTTCCGCAAGCGGAAAGTACAAAAACAAGCATCAGTACAATTGCCCATATACGCCTCATCCAAAGCCCTCCTTTATTCTATCCACAGGCTCCTCGCACACCCTTCCGGGAACAAGCTCATTGCCAACCTTTCCAGCACGAGCTCATTGCCAACCTTTCCGGCACGAGCTCCTCGCAAGCTGCAATCGCCTGTTACTTAAGGAATCCGTTAATGATCTGCGCTTCCGCCTCTTCTTCGGTCAGTCCGAGAGTCATCAGCTTAATAATCTGTTCACCCGCAATCTTACCGATTGCCGCCTCGTGAATCAAAGATGCGTCCAAATGACTGGCCGTCAGCATCGGCACTGCACTTACGGAGCCATTGTCCATAAGAATCGCATCGCATTCCGTATGACCGGTACAACGATTGTTGCCGTGAATTGCGGAGATGAACTCCTGTCTGGACTCGTCGCGTGCAACGGAACGCGAAATCACGTCCGCACCGCAATCCTCACCGTTCAGCTCTACCGAGAAATTCGTCTTCGCATACTGCTTTCCATGCGTCATCAGCTTCTCGCGAATCAAAAGCTTCGCACCATCCGCAAGCTTTGCGGTCGTATCGCGAATCGTAGAATCCACGCCCTTAATCTGAACCGTATCCATCTCCATAGAGCTTCCTTCCTCCATGAAGATCTCCGTCTTCGGATTCATAATACGCTCACCGGCGCCATCACCGGTTCCGTAATGCTTTTCTACATACTTAACCTTTGCATTTTTCCCAATAAAGAACGTATGAATGCCACTATGCTCGGAAGCCTCGTCTCCTCCATTGTGGATACCACAGCCCGCTACAATCGTAACGTCGCAGCCCTCACCGATGTGGAAGTCGTTGTACACGCTCTCCTTAAGTCCCGCCTTGCTAAGCACAACCGGAATGTGCACACTCTCCTTCTTCGTGCCGGGCTTGATGATGATATCGATTCCCGGCTTGTCTGTCTTCGTTACAATATCGATGTTCTCCGTTGTATTGCGTGCGGCGCTCTCACCGTCAAAGCGGAAGTTGTAAGCACCCTGCGGCACCTCATGCAAATCCGCGATCTGCGCCAATAATTCTTTCTGTATTGCGTCCATATATGCTCCTCATCCTTTACGAATTACGTGATTTCTCCCTGTCGGTCCGTTACTGCCTGCTTATTCGTCTCGCTCCGACAGGCTGTCATTACTTCTGGAATCTGCATTCCATCGAACGATCCAAAAGCTTTGGCAAAATGCGTTCTCTCTCTGCTTCCTCCAAGATGCTTCCGTCCGCCACTACGATGATGCGATCGGCGATATTCAAAATGCGCTCCTGGTGAGAAATGATGACGATCGATCCCTCGAGGTCACGATGCATCTTATCGAAAATGCGAATCAAGTTGCTAAAGCTCCACAAATCGATTCCCGCTTCCGGCTCGTCGAATACAGACAGCTTCGTCTTTCTTGCCAAGATGGTGGCAATCTCAATACGCTTCAATTCTCCGCCGGACAGACTCGCATTTACCTCACGGTCAATATAATCGCGAGCACACAAGCCTACCTCGGACAAAAACTCACACGCCGAAGAGGTGCTAAGCTTCTCACCTGCGGACAGCTTAATCAAATCCTTCACGGTAATCCCCTTAAAGCGTACCGGCTGCTGAAATGCGAAGCCGATTCCGAGTCTTGCACGCTCGGTAATGCTCATCTCCGTAATGTCCTGTCCGTCATAGATTATCGTTCCCGATGTCGGCTTCTCGATTCCCGCAATGATCTTAGCCAAAGTCGACTTTCCGCCACCGTTCGGGCCCGTAATGGCAACAAACTGGCGGTCGTTTATTACTAGATTGATGTCCTTGAGAATCGCCTTAGTCTGGGCGCCGTTCTCGTCCGGTACTTCAAAGCTTACATTTCTTAATTCCAGCATATAATCTCCTACCTTGTCTATGCAACTAAGCATCTTATTATCTGTGCGCTTGCGCATTCATTCACCTATGCGCTTACGCATTGTATCTCTATGCAATTATGCACTTTTATCTCATCGTGTATTATATCATACGGCAAATGCAATTTCTACCCTATAATTTTGCCCAAAAAAGCGACGCCACCGACAAGGAAACTTACCAAAAGCACCTGTCTGATAGCGTCGCATCTTCTTGCAATCTCACTTTTGTTTTGCAACGTACTCCGAATAGGTCATGCCAACGTACTTCTTAAAGCATTTGCCGAAATAGTTCGGATCCGGCATGCCCGTCTCGTTGGCCACCTGGTACATCGGCTTGCCGTTCTTGGCCTTTCGCATAGCATTTTCCATACGGCAACGCATGAGATAATCCGTAAAGCTGTGTCCCGTGTCGCTCTTAAACTTGCGGCTTAGATAGCTCGGATTGAAACCGAATTCCGTCGCAATCTTAGGAAGACTCAAATCGACCACGCTGTAGTTTTTCTCGATGTACTGCATTACCTGCTTGGAAACACCGCCCGACTGGGACTGATTCTGCGGTTCATCCGCAGCCTCCTCCGCGGCAGAGAGCTCATTTAGCTCCTCCTGCTCCGCATCCAGCTGCTTTTTCACGCGCTCCAACGTCCTAATGATGTCGTCCTTCTCAACCGGCTTCAGACGATATGCGAACACACCGATTTCCAAGCACTCGCGCGCATAATCAAATGCGTCAAATGCGGAAAGCATAATAATCTTCGTGCGCGGATATCTCTCCTTTGCGATACGCGAGAATTCAATACCGTTCATGAACGGCATCTGCACATCGACAAAGCATATGTGCGGCTTCAATTCGTCCGCCACATGAAGTGCCTCGACTCCACTGGAAGCCGAGCCTACGATCTCCATGTCGTAATCTGCCCAATTAATCAATCTTGACAACACCTGCAACACAGCCGGTTCGTCGTCAATTACTATCACCCGATACATAACAGCTCCACCTATTCTTCTGTAATCTTCTGCAATGGAATCGTGCCGAGGCAAAGTATAATCTTCGTATACTCTCCCTCTACGCTCTCAATCTGATAACAATCCTCCATACCGGAATGGTAACGAACACGCTCCAAGGTTCCCTTCAAACCAAAATGCCGCTCTTCACTGAGAACCCTCTTGATTGTCGCCGGATTCATACCGATACCGCTATCGTACACCTCACAATAGACAGCCCCTTCTCTTTGCTGTATTGTGATTCGTATAACACCGTGCTCGCCCTTTAGACGAATACCATGATACAAGCAATTCTCAACCAATGGCTGTATCGTGAGTCTCGGAAGCTTGAAGTCCAAGCAAGACTCATCGATCTCATACTCGTCCGTAAAGATGTCTCTGTAGCGAAGCTTCTGCAGTTTCAAATATTTCTTCGTGATTTCAAGCTCCGTCGCAACGGTAACCAGCTCATTTCCGTGACTGAGGAATTGACGATAGAAGCTTCCGAGCGTTACAAGCGCATCGTAAACCTGCTCTCTATCTTTGTCCTCATCCATTGCCAGACTGGCAATCATCTCAATCGTATTGTAGAGGAAATGCGGCTTAATCTGCTGTTGAAGAACGTCCATCTCGGACTTTCGCATGTTCTGCTCTTTTTCAATCAACTGCTCGATCAAATTGTTCATCTCAATGAGCATCTCATTGTAGCTGTCCTTAAGCATACCGATCTCATCGTCACGAGTCTTCAAGGACACTCTTCTAAGCCAGCCCTCTTTAACACTACCCATCGTCTGTGCCAGCTTGTTAATCGGTATGGTAATATAAATGGCCAACAATCGGTCCAAGATGAGCATCATGATAACGATCAGGGCAACCAATACCGCCGCAATCAGCAACAGGTTATAGGAAAGGTTATCCCAGATAACGAAATTCTCCGTTGCCACGAGACACATGTCCGTCTCCGGAATCTGCATGCTACAAGAAAGCGTCTTTCTCGTAAAGCCGCCTTCGTCATCCAACAAGTATGTGCTTACCTCCCCTTTGTAGGTCGCAGCCCCGTCGCCTACATGGCAGAACATATCTCCCTTTCCGTCAAAGATATAATAATTCCGTTGTTCATTCGCAACGTCGATAGACGACATTGTCGTCTCCTCAAAAAGACGCACATCGAAATTGACTACCAACATGCCGCGTTTCGAGAACGTATGAATATCGTTAATATTTCGAATCAATGAGATAACATCGCCGCTTCGCTGCGGAATAAATGCTCCGTCACCGTTGATTCGCAGAACATAGCCACCGTCCTGCGCATCGATTTCTTTCTTCCACTCCGGGTTCCGAATCAGCTTCCGATCGAACTGAATGACACCCTGGATAGCTGACAAGTACTCGTAATCATTTCGAATAATGTATACCGAGGAAATCTCGGAATAAGCACTCATGTTATCGTAGATGGAATCCAGTGCATTGCTATATCCGAAACGTTCTTCGTCGGGATCTCCCTTAAGATACGTCATGATTTCGTCATCGATCATAAGGGTACGGCTAAATGCATTCATCTTTTCCACTCGTACGCCCAAGCTACTCGTAAGTCGGGTTACATCATACAAAAGGTTCTGCTTTGCCGCATCGAGCATTTGCTTTTGATAAAAGATTGCAAATGCAACAAACAGGCAGACGATATAGGCCACTGAAATCAGCAAGAAGATTCTATGAACCTTCTGCTTCAATTTCATCGACCGAAATCGTCCACCTGTCTTTTGTTCGCTATACATGCTCATAATTATCTTTCACCCGGGCCGAGAACGCCTTCTCCTTTGCTAGTAAGTGCCAAAAAGAGAGCTTTCT
>JAZODS010000079.1:0-7266 GCA_045597165.1 Lachnospiraceae bacterium
GTTTGTTTCGGTTGGAGATTGTGTGTCGGCGGGAGACGTTGTCGGTATCGTTGAGGCGATGAAGCTGATGAATGAGATTACGACGCCGCACGACGGTGTGGTTGTTGCGGTGGAAGCCGAGGATGGCAAGATGGTGCAGTACGGCCAGGTGCTCGTGCGCATTGCGCCGAAGAATTGAGTGGGTTGAGAGAGTTATGTTTAAGAGGATTCTAGTTGCAAACCGAGGGGAAATCGCGATGCGAATTGTGCGTTGCTGTCGTGAGCTGGACATCGAGACGGTTGCGGTGTATTCCGAGGCGGACGCGTCGTCGCTGCCTGTGATTTTGGCGACGCATTGTGTGTGCATCGGACCGGCGAAGGCGTCGGAGAGCTATTTGCGCGAGGACGTGCTGATTGAGACAGCGCGTCTGATGGAGTGCGATGCGATTCACCCGGGTTACGGATTCTTGTCGGAGAGCCCTTCCTTTGCACGAAAATGCGAGGCGGCGGGCATCACATTTATCGGACCGAGCGCAGACATTATGGAGCGCATGGGCAATAAGCAGGCGGCGCGCGAGTGCATGCTCGCTGCCGGCGTTCCTGTTGTGCCGGGCTCTGAGGGTGTGGTGGAAAATGCAGAGGAGGCGGTGGCCGTTGCGAGAAAAATCGGCTTTCCGGTGCTGTTAAAGGCGTCGGCCGGCGGTGGCGGCAAGGGCATGCGAAGAGCGTATTCCGAGGATGAGGTGCGAAGCGCATTTGACACGGCTAGCAAAGAGGCGAAGGAAGCGTTCGGCAACGGTGAGATGTATCTCGAGAAATTGATTGCAGCACCGAGGCACATCGAGTTTCAGATTCTCGGAGACCGCCATGGTACGGTTGTGCAGCTTGGCGAGCGAGACTGTTCCTTGCAGAGGAGAAATCAAAAGCTCCTAGAGGAATCGCCGTCGCATTCTCTGAGCAACGAGCTTCGCATGGAAATGGGCCAAATGGCGGTGCGCGCGGCGAAGGCCGTTGGCTATTACAACGCCGGAACTGTGGAATTCATCGTGGATGGCGAAGGCAAATACTATTTTATCGAGATGAACACGCGAATTCAGGTCGAGCATCCGGTGACGGAGCTTCTGACCGGAGTGGATTTGATTAAGGAACAGCTGCGAATCGCATCGGGCGCACGCATTTCGGAGACGCTCGGCGAGAACGCGGGAGGTCACGCAATTGAGTGTCGCATCAATGCGCAGACTCCGGGCGTGGTGTCGTTTGTGCATTTTCCCGCGGGCTATGGCGTGCGCGTGGACAGTCACCTGTACAATGGCTGCGAGGTCAGTCCGTACTACGATTCGATGCTTGCGAAGATCATTGTGCGCGGAGCGACGCGGTTGGAGGCAATCCGCCGAATGCGTCGGGCTCTAGAGGAGCTGGTCATCGAGGGTGTCGAGACAAATGCGGAGTTTATGCACCTTCTCGTATACCATCCCGAGTTCATCAAGGGAAATTATACGACGGAGTTCTGGGAGAAAAACCATAAGGGGATTGAAGCGCTCGCGGAGCGAGCGGCACAGTGATAGCGGGCGGAGCCCGCGGTGATATTCGGCGCAACGCGCCGAAGGTGATAGACGAGCGGAGCTCGTCGGTGTTAGTCGCCGGAGGCGGCGGTATCGGTGAGGAGGGAGTTATGGAGGCGAGTGCGAGCCTGTGGAAAAAGAAAGAGCTGTTGACGTCGCTTCTTAGGATGCGTAAGCCGGAAGTGCGGCCGGGGAGGGCTGTATGCGGTGGCTGCAAGGAAGAGATGTCGATGGAGGAGTTGAGAAAGCGTCTGTTTGTTTGCCCGAGATGCGGCATTTATCTGCCGATGTCTCCGGCGGATCGTCTGCGAATGCTCGTCGATGAGGGGAGCTTTCGTGAGACCTCGAAGGGACTGGTTACGCGGGACCCGCTGGCATTTCCGGATTACGAGCAGAAGCTGGAGCAAAACCGCAAGAAGAGCGGTGGAGAGGACGCGGTTGTGACCGGAGTTGCTCGAATGGGCGGTCGGCCGGTGGCGATCGGTGTGTTGGACAGCCGATTTCTTATGGGAAGCATGGGAACGGTCGTCGGAGAGAAGCTGGCGCGTCTGGCAGAGCTGGCGATGAAGAAGCATTTTCCGCTCATCATCGTCTCGGCGAGTGGCGGAGCGCGAATGCAGGAGGGCTTATTTTCGCTTATGCAAATGGCGAAGACGTCGGCGGCTGTGGAGAGATTCAAACGAGCGGGAGGCTTGTTTGTCTCCGTTTTGTGCAACCCGACGACCGGAGGAGTCAGCGCAAGCTTTGCGAGCCTCGGCGACATTTTGATTGCCGAGCCGAAGGCGCTTTTGTGCTTTGCGGGACCGCGAGTGATTGAGCAGACCATCGGCGAGCAGCTGCCGGAGGGCTTCCAGAGAGCTGAATTTTTGATGGAGCATGGCATGATCGATGCCATTGTGCCGCGAGTGGAGCAGCGAGAGTACTTGTGTCGCCTTCTTCGCTTGCACGATAGAAAGAAACGAGGAACCGAGGAATGAGTGAAGAACGTACATCGCCCACCCCTTATGAGCGGACCTTGTTGGCGAGGGCGAAGGACCGCCCGACCATTACCGATTACATCGGTGCACTGTTTGAGGATTTTGTAGAGCTGAAGGGCGACCGTCTGGGCAGCGAGGACGAGGCTATTTTGGGCGGAATCGCGCTGTTTCACGGCGAGCCGGTGACGGTCATCGGACATCGCAAGGGACGCACGACCGAGGAAAATGTGCGTTATCGCTTCGGCATGGCATCGCCGGAGGGGTATCGCAAGGCTCTGCGCCTGATGAAGCAGGCCGAGCGCTTCGGCCGACCGATCATTACGTTGATTGATACCCCGGGCGCGTACCCGGGCAAGGAAGCGGAAAGCAACGGACAGAGCAACGCCATTGCCGAGAATTTGGCGGCGATGAGCATGCTTCGCGTGCCAATCGTATCGATTGTAACCGGAGAGGGAAGCAGTGGAGGTGCGCTTGCCATCGGAGTGGCGGACCGCATTTGGATGCTTGAAAATGCTGTGTACTCCATTCTGTCGCCCGAGGGCTTCGCGGCGATTTTGTGGAAGGACGCAAAGCGCGCCAAGGAAGCCTGCGACATTATGAAGATTACGGCGCAGGAGCTTCGGGAGCTCGGTATAATCGACGGTATTATCAAGGAGGATAAGCGACTGATGCAGCGCGTGGATGTGATGCTACAGCACGAGCTTCGAGAGCTGTCGAGGATGAATCCGAAGGCTCTGACGGACAGTCGATACCGCCGTTACCGAGAAATTATATAGAAGGACGCCTTGCGACCGCGGAGAAGGAAACCCCGCGCCCGCGGGAACGAATTATAGAAGGGAGCCTCGCGCTGCGAGGAGATAACATGCTGGGATTGAAGATCGTCGCCATGGGAAGTGCGCTTCCGCGGCGAGTAATAACGAACGAGGAAATGAGCCAAATGGTCGAGACCGACGACGAGTGGATTCGCAGTCGGACCGGCATCGGACAGCGCCACCGCTGCGAGGAGGAGACGTGCCGAAGCCTTGCCATTGAGGCGGCGAAAAGAGCATTTGACGAGGCGGGAGTGGCGCCGGAGGACATCGGCTTTGTGATTGTGGCCACGACGACCTCCGATACGATTTTTCCGTCTACGGCCTGTATGGTGCAGCAAGCGCTCGGGCTCTCGAAGGAGGTCATGTCCTTTGACATCAGCGCGGCATGCTCGGGCTTTTTGTACGGAATGACGCTGTGTCACCGATTGCTTTTGGGAAGCAAGAAGCCCTATGCGCTACTAATCGGAAGCGAACAGCTTTCGCGCATTGTCGATTACACGGACCGTTCCACCTGCGTTTTGTTCGGTGACGGAGCGGCAGCGGCGGTGCTTGGGCTGCAGGAGGGCGATTTCTATGCGAGAGCGTGGTCCGACGGAAATGGCGACGTGCTTCGCTGCAACGGCATCGGAATCGAGGGACAGTACTTAACGATGGCCGGCAAGGACGTCTTCCGATTTGCCGTGCGAGTGATCCCCGAGGGAATCGAGGCGGTGCTTGCCGACGCGGGACTGACGATGGACGATGTGGATTTGGTTGTGTGTCATCAGGCAAATGCTCGAATCATCGACCATGTGCGCAGAAAATACCCCGGACACGAGGACAAGTTTTTTATCAATATCGAACACTATGCCAACACCTCGGCGGCCAGCATTCCGCTGGCACTCGACGAGTTGCGTAAGACGGAGAAGTGGAAGCCGGGAGCGCGTGTGCTCTGCGTCGGCTTCGGAGCCGGCTTTACGTGGAGCAGTGTGCTGTTTGAGGTTTGAGTGGGCTGCGATGCTGCATTTGCACAAAGCACCTGCACAGAGCATTTGCATGAAGAAGGAGGACTCTTATGAGAACAATGATCAATGAACTGTTGGGAATTCGCTATCCGATCATCCAGGGTGGAATGGCGAATATCGCAACGGGTGAATTTGCCGCGGCGGTTAGCAACGCGGGAGGACTTGGACTGATTGCGGCGGGAGGAATGTCGCCGGACGTATTTCGCGAGAACATTCGCCGGTGCCGTGCGCTGACCGATAAGCCATTTGGCGCAAATCTGATGCTGATGCATCCCGCAATCGATGAGCTGGCGCAAATCGTAGTGGAGGAGGGCGTGCCGATTGTGACGACCGGCGCGGGCAACCCTAAGAAATACATGGAGGCGTGGAAGGCGGCCGGAATCTTTGTTATGCCGGTAGTGCCGAGCTCGCTTCTCGCAAAGCGCATGGAGCAGGCAGGTGCGGATGCGGTCATTGCGGAGGGAACTGAAAGCGGCGGCCACGTCGGCGAAATGACGACAATGGCGCTTGTTCCCATGGTAGTGGATGCGGTGTCGATCCCGGTTATCGCGGCCGGCGGTATTGCAGACGGAAGACAGATGGCAGCGGCAATCGCACTTGGCGCGGTAGGCGTACAGGTCGGCACGTGCCTGCTGGCATCCGAGGAATGCCCGATTCACGAGGCCTATAAGGAGGCCGTGATTAAGGCGGGCGACAATGCAACGATAGTTACCGGACGAATCGCGGGTGTGCCGGTGCGTATACTGAAGAATCCGATGGCGCGAGAGTATGTGAAACGAGAAAAAGAAGGTGCGACAGTGGAGGAACTCGAAAAGTATACGCTCGGCTCACTGAGAAAAGCGGTGTTCGACGGAGATACAAAGAACGGCTCGTTGATGGCGGGTCAGGCGGTCGGCTTGGTGAATGAGCTTCGGCCGGTGGCGCGCATTTTCGAGGAAATGACCGAGGAATGTGACAAGGTCATTGCAGCTTTGCGTTAGGGGGACGAGATGAAGAACGTATTTGTGTATGCCGGCCAGGGAAGCCAAAGGGTCGGTATGGGCGAGGATTTGTACAAGGAATTCGAGGAGTATCGTCGCGTAGTCGATGAGGCGGAGCTTGCCTTTGACGCGCGTGAGCTCATGGCAAACGGACCGATCGAGACGCTTTCGGACACACGCTATACGCAGCCGTGCATGGGCTTATTTGCGGCAGGCGTAACGGAGGTGCTGCGCGCGAACGGAATCGTGGCGGACGCGGCTTGTGGCTTGAGCCTCGGAGAGTACGGTGCATTGTATGCGGCCGGAGTGTTTGATGCGAAGACGTATGTCGAGCTGCTTGCATTTCGCGGAAATGCGATGGCAAATGCGGCGGAAGGCCATGTGTGTGCGATGAGTGCGGTGCTCGGTATGGAGGCCGACATTATCTTAGAGGCGTGTGCGGCGGTACCGGCGGAAATCGGCTACGTGACCGTTGCCAATTACAACTGCCCGGGACAGTATGTGCTGTGCGGAGACGTTCCGGCGGTTGAGGCGGCTGAGGCGTTGCTTCGGGAGCGCGGAGCGAAGCGTTGTGTACGACTGGCGGTCAGCGGACCGTTTCACACAAAGTACATGGCACCGGCGGGAGAGGCGTTGCGAGAATATTTGTCGGGCATTTGCCTGCGAAAGGCGGACATTCCGGTGTACATGAATGCGACCGGCGAGGAATTGGGCGACGGCGATGTGACGGAGCTTTTGGTGCGTCAGGTGCAGAGCAGTGTGCGCTTGGAGGATTCTCTGCGAAAGCTGCTTGCGTGGGAGGACGTGCGATTCATAGAAATCGGTCCCGGAGCGACGATGGCGGGATTTTTGAAGAAGACCGCAAGAGCGATGGGCGTTGAGGTGTCGGTGAGAAGCATCGATACGGCGGAGGACCTGAGAAGGGTGCTCGAGGAAGTATAGCAAAAGGGAGAAATGAAGATGGGAAGAACAGCGATTGTAACAGGCGGAAGCCGTGGCATCGGAAGAGCGATTTGCGTGCGCCTTGCAAAGGCGGGAATCGATGTCGTGCTGGCATATGCACATGGCGAAGAGGCGGCGAAGGAAACCGTAGCTCTTTGTGAGGCAGAGGGCGTGCGCGCACTGGCGGTGCGTGCTAATGTGGCGAGCTCCGAGGAATGCGAGGCACTGGTGCGCGAGGCAGAGGCATTTGCCGAGGGTAGCGTGGACATCCTTGTGAACAACGCGGGAATTACGCGCGACGGACTGTTGATGCGCATGAGCGATGAGGATCTCGCTCGCGTGCTCGAGGTCAATCTGAACGGAAGCTTTTATATGATGCGCGCGGTGTCGAAGGGAATGCTTCGCAGAAGAAGCGGTCGCATCGTCAACATCAGTAGCGTGGTCGGTCTGTACGGAAATGCCGGACAAGTCAACTATGCGGCGAGCAAGGCGGCCATCATCGGCATGACGAAGTCGCTCGCAAAGGAGCTGGCATCGCGTAAGGTGACGGTAAATGCCGTGGCACCGGGCATGATTGCAACGGATATGACCGACGCCATCCCCGCAGCGGCGCGTGAGCAAATGCTCGCACACATCGGCTTCGGCGAGATGGGAACGCCCGAGGACATTGCAAATGCGGTAGCATTTCTCGTAAGCGACGAGGCACGATACATTACCGGACAGGTGCTTGAGGTGTCCGGCGGAATTACGTTATAGAGAACGGCTAAGGAAAGGGAAGATGTTGATATGAGACGAGTAGTGATTACGGGAATGGGCGCGATTACGCCCATCGGAAATAACGTATCGGAGCTGTGGGCATCGGTGCAGGAGGGCCGCCTCGGCATTGCCCCGATTACGCAGTACGACACGGAGGGACGCAAGGTTACGCTTGCGGCAGAGGTGAAGAATTTTGTGCCGTCTGAGGTACTCGACCCGCGCGAGGCGCGAAAAATGGACCGCTTTACGCAGTT
>JAZODS010000080.1:0-19019 GCA_045597165.1 Lachnospiraceae bacterium
GAAGCATTTTGAAAGCATTTCTCCGTTCTCATTACGTCCGGTTCCGTGGGTTCCGAATGGGTATTATTATACCGATGGTGATGTACCGTCTAAGCATCCGTATTATTTTGCGGGGCTGTATTATCTGCAAGAGCCCAGTGCGATGGTTCCCGCCAGTCGGTTGCCGATTCGGGAGGGCGACAAGGTGCTCGATTTGTGTGCGGCACCCGGCGGAAAGAGCACCGAGCTTGCAGCGAGACTTGCAGGAAGCGGTCTTTTGGTTGCAAATGATATCAGCAATTCACGTGCAAAAGCACTGCTTAAGAACATAGAGTTGTTCGGTGTGAAAAATGCAGTGGTAATCAGTGAGACACCCAATCGTCTTGCGGAGCGTTTCCCCGAGTATTTTGATAAGATTTTGGTGGATGCCCCTTGCTCCGGTGAGGGAATGTTCCGTAAGCAACCGTCTATCATGAAGAATTGGGAGCAATACGGCACCGAGTACTACAATAAGCTTCAAAAGGATATCTTGCCGCTAGCGATTTCTATGTTGAAGCCGGGCGGAATGCTTTTGTATTCAACCTGTACATTTTCACCCGATGAGGACGAGGAGACCGTTCAATTCGTACTGGACCGATTCCCGAATATGCATCTTGTACCCGCAATTGAAGCGGAGGAGCAGCAACGTTTTCGTGAGATGGGCTTCGAGACGGGCAATCCGGAATTTATGACGGAGCCGAATGAGGAGCTTCGCAATGCAATTCGCCTTTACCCGCACAAGCTGGAGGGCGAGGGACATTTTGTTGCTCTATTCAAGAAGGACGACGCGCTTTCTACAGAGAGCTATATGCCGTTCGATCAATATTGCAATCCGAATCGGTTGCCGGAATCGCTTGTTGAGTTTTTTGCGATTACATCGTTTCCGCTTGACAAGAACCGCATCTTTTGTCGCGATGACTTTTACTACATGGTTCCGGACGGGCTTCCTTCGCTTAAGGGCCTTCGCGTGTTGCGAACCGGTTTGCTTCTCGGCGAAGTGAAGAAGGATCGTTTTGAGCCGAGTCAAGCGCTTGCTATGGCACTTAACAAGGACGTATATCCGAACTGTTATTCCATGAAGGCGGATGATCCCGACGTGCTACATTATCTCAAATGCGAGGCGATTGAGCCAAATGTGTTGCTTAAGGATGGCTTTGCACTTGTATGCGTGGACGATTATCCGCTTGGCTTTCTTAAGGTAAAGAAGTCGCAATATAAGAACAAATATCTGCCCGGTTGGCGCATGATGTAGAGAGGCTGTTGTCGATGAGTGAACGAATTCGTTTGGATGCTTACTTGGTAGCATGTAAAGCAGCCATAAGTCGAAGTGAAGCGAAGAAGCTGTTGAAGAAAAAGTCCGTAGTGGTAAATGACCTTGTTACAACCGCCGGGGAACAAAAGATTGATCCGCAGTCCGATGTTGTAACATGTGCCGGTGTCAGACTGAGTTACAAGCAGTTTCAATATTATCTGCTCAATAAGCCGGCAGGGTATATTACAGCGAACCGTGACGAACAGCATAAGACGGTTATGGACTTGTTGCCTTTCTTGGATCCGGAGGCGTTTTCGCCTGTCGGAAGATTGGACAAGGATACAGAGGGGTTATTGTTGATTACCAACGACGGCAATTTGGCACATCGTTTGTTGTCGCCGAAAAAGCATGTTGCGAAGACGTACTATGTTCGTGTACAAGGAACTGTAAGTGAGGAGGCTACGAATCGCTTACAAGGCGGAATCGAATTTTCCGATTTTACGTCTAAGCCTGCACAATATACCTTCCTGTCGTACGACGCTGACGCCGATGAGACGGAAGCGGAGCTTACGATTATGGAGGGCAAATTTCATCAAGTGAAGCGTATGTTTGCGGCTGTCGGCAATGAGGTTTTGTATCTGCGACGCATTTCCATGGGAAATTTGAGGCTCCCGAAGGAGCTTCCACTCGGTGAATATATCGAATTGGACGATGTGCAGGTTCAGCTGTTATCATCCTGATACGCTACCGGCTATCGGCGATAGAAATGCTACACACTATATGAAACACAACGAAGAGAACGGAGGAAGCCATGAAGCTTGGAGATTACAAAGCAGTCATATTTGATCTGGATGGCACATTGGTGGATTCCATGTGGATGTGGCGCGACATTGATATCGAGTATTTGAATCGCTTCTCGATTCCTATGCCGGAAGGACTTCAGGACGAGATTGAAGGAAAAAGCTTTCACGAGACTGCCGTTTACTTTAAAGAACGCTTTCAGATACCGGATCCGCTTGACAAGATTAAGGCCGACTGGAACGACATGGCCTTCGATTTTTATCAACATCGTGTCGGACTCAAGCCCGGTGCGCTTCGTTATCTGAAATATTTGAAGGAGCATAACATTCCGACCGGAATCGCCACAAGCAATTCGAAGGAGTTGCTCGCTGTAGCGTTGGATGCCAACGGAATCCGCGAATACTTAGACGAGCTTCATACTTCCTGTGAGGTACCGCACGGTAAGCCGTGGCCGGACATTTATCTTCATGTGGCGAAGCATTTGCAAGTCGATCCCGCGGATTGCTTGGTGTTTGAAGACATTGAGCAGGGCGTAATGGCCGGCAAAGCCGCAGGTATGAGAGTGTGCTCGGTGTATGATGAGTTTTCAAAGAATAGACAGGAACGAATTCGAGAGCTGTCCGACTATCATATTACAAGCTACGATGAGATTGAATTATAGAAGCTTTTATAATGTTGATGAGAGATGTTATGAGCTTGAATCGTATATCATTTTATGAATGAAAGAGTTATGGAGGGTACTATGAAACGAATTCCCAAAGGAACGAACGGATATATCAAATCTACAAAGCTATGGCAGACATTGTACGTTTTGCTGATTGCCACTATCGGCATCGGATTGTTTTTAATCGGTTACTTTTCGACCGGAAGCGGTAGAAATCTTTTGACCGTTGTAGCAGTGCTTTCTGTGCTTCCCGGAGCAAAAGCGCTGATTCGACTTGTTTTGTTTCTTCCGCATCGCTCGTTTTCGAGCAAAAGCTTTGAGTCATTAAAGGCGATGTCGCCGGAAAATGCGCATCTGTATTCTGATTTGGTGTTTACGTCTACCGAACATGTAATGCACCTTGATTTTCTTTGCGTTTGCGGCAAGGAGTGCGTAGGATACGTTGATGATTCCGATGACAAGATCGGAAAGAAGCACAACAAAAAATATATCGTTGATTATTTTACCGAATCGCTTAAGCAAGACGGTATTGCGATTCATATGCACATCTTTAACAACATGCAGGAGCTCGAAAGACGATTGACCGCACTTGCTAATTCGGAAAATGCCGCTGAGCAGGAGCCGGAGGAGCTTGCACGATTTATTCGTACGATTCTTGTATAGTCGGATGATTTTGTGAGTTGCTTGTACAACCGTAGCATCTCATGCGTTTTGCTGCGATTGCGTTTGAGGAGGTTCCATGCAGGAGCGAATGATACAAAAGGGCGAGGAGAATCAACGCCTGAACAAATATTTGAACCGTTTGCTGCCGCATGCGGGAAGCGGTTTTCTATATAAGATGCTTCGCAAGAAGAACATTACCTTGAATGGCAAGAAGGCAGAGGGAAATGAGCTTCTGAAGGTCGGGGATCGCATCAGCATTTTCTTTTCCGATGAGACGTTTTTTAAGTTTTCGGGAACGAAGCCTGTTAGCGAGAATGCCGCTTCGTCGGATTCCGGCTTCGGTTTGTCGTTTTCCAAGCGAGCGGTAGCGAAAGAGGATATCGTGTATGAAGACGAAGGCTTAATCGTTGCATACAAGCCGTTCGGTGTCTTGTCACAAAAGAATACTCCGGATAGCGATTCGATAAATGAGCAGTTACTGCAGTACCTTGTGGATACAAAGCAGTTGACAGCTGCCGGTATGAGAAGCTTTCGCCCCGGCGTGTGCAATCGATTGGACCGAAACACGAGCGGACTCATTTTGTTTGCTAAGACGTTGTCTGTCAGCCAGGCCGTTCACAGCTGTCTTAAGAATCGAGCCGTTGACAAGTACTATTTTGCATTTGTTCTCGGACATATGAGTGACAAGCAAGAAGACGTGTCTTATCTGACGAAAAATGCGGAGACCAACCACGTAACGATATCGAAAAAGCCGCTCGATTCCACTTCGAGTGAGATTCATACTATCATAGAGCCCGTGGTTCATAGCAAGAAACTCACTCTTGTGCGAGTTGAGCTTTTGACCGGAAAGTCCCATCAGATTCGTGCGGTATTGCAAAGCCTCGGACATCCGATACTCGGAGATCCGAAGTATATGGACACTGCCGATACCGCCAAGGAGTCGACCTTCCAAGCAACACTTCGTGAGATGAGAGGAAAGTATCATATAAAAGGCCAGCAGCTGGTTGCGTATGCTTATCGTTTCCACGAGGACGTTCCGGAGGCGCTCGAGCATTTGCGCGGCAAAACAATCCGGTCGTTGTTACCGAAAGACTTTGAAAATGTTCTTCTTGGAGAGGACTGGGGAATAGGAGTTACGAATCCTTATGGCATCTTGGAAATCTAGAGGACTGCGAGGTTCCTTTTTTGAAGATTTAATCAATCGGTCGAATGAGCGGTATCGCGAACAGGGCATTGCCTTGATTCAGAAGATACCGACTCCGATCACTCCGATTGATATCGACAAGCAATCAAGACACATTACACTGGCTTACTTTGACCAGAAAAGTACCGTCGACTATCTCGGCGTTGCACAAGGTGTGCCGATTTGCTTTGACTGTAAAGAGTGTGCCGTCGAAACATTCTCGTTGCAAAATGTTCACGACCACCAGGTTGCCTATATGCGCGACTTTGAAAAGCAGGGCGGTATCGCATTTTTGTTGATCTACTATAGCAAGAAAGAATTGATCTATTATATGCGTTTTTCCGAGCTGGAGCATTTTTATGACCGTGCTCAGAACGGCGGCAGAAAGAGCATTCGTTACGACGAGTTGGACCCGGAATATTTTCATCCGATAGAGCCTTCATTGTATATCAACTATCTTGAATACGTGAATCAGGACTTAGATGCCCGCGACGAGCAATAAAATTTTTTGAGATAAATACTTGACAGGTCGATACAAGATGATTATAATATGCAATATTGTGTTAGCAAATTAGCAAAGTAGCACATTAGCACGATAAAGTGCCGCTGCATTTGAAATGCCGCGATTACATTTGACAGAAACGAGGTTGAGTTATGAATCAGCTGTTACATACTCCCGAAGGAGTTCGAGACATCTACGGTAAGGATTGCAGAGATAAGGCTGCGCTGGAGCGTCAGCTTATGAATTGTCTGCATCGCTATGGTTATGAGGATGTTCAGACGCCGACCTTTGAGTATTTCGATATCTTTAACAAAGAAAGAGGAACGGTATCCTCTAGAGATATGTATAAGTTTTTTGACCGCGAGGGCAATACGCTTGTGTTGCGTCCCGATATGACGCCGTCGATCGCAAGATGCATTGCAAAATACTATCGCGGTGCGGTCCATCCGGTACGTCTTTGTTACTCTGCGAATACGTTTCAGAATAACAACAACTATCAGGGCAGACTGAAGGAGACTACTCAGCTCGGTGTTGAGCTTTTCAACGACGGAAGCGTCCTGGCGGATGCGGATATCATTGCATTAACGATAAACTGTCTTTTGGATTCCGGACTTCGCGATTTTCAGATTGAGATCGGTGATGCGGACTTCTTCAAGGGATTGATTGAAAATGCCGACTTGAACGAGGATGAGCAGGAAGAGCTTCGCGTATTGATTAAGAATAAGAATCTGTTCGGAGCTGAGAGCCTTTTGTCCGATAAGAACATCGAGACTAAGCTGAAGGCTATCTTGCTTAAGATGCCTGAGCTGTTCGGTTCTATTGATATTCTGAAGGAAGCTCGCGACATGACGGAAAATGCGCGTGCCCTTGCAGCACTCGATAGAATGGAGAGCATTTATCAGCTGCTTTGTACCTATGGCTATGAGCGTTACGTTTCGTTTGATCTCGGTATGCTCAGCAAGTACAAGTATTACACCGGAATCATCTTCAGAGCGATTACGTTTGAAATCGGTGATGCCATTGCTTCCGGCGGTCGTTATGACAATTTGGTTTCGCAGTTCGGTGTGGATATGCCCGCAATCGGAATGTCGATTACGCTGGACAATTTGCAGCTTGCTTTGGAGCGCCAGGGAATCCTTGAAGCGGATCAGAAGCAGCTTGTGATTATCGTATATTCCGAAGACGAATACGAAAAGGCGATTCTTAAGGCGAAAGAGCTTCGTGACTTGGGAGAATCGGTAGCATTTTTGCCTAAGGAAGAGGACGCGAATCTGATGGACGTCATTCAGCAGATGCCGGCAAATGTGCAGAAGGTCATTGACATCTCAGGTGCCGATGATATCATCTATATGCTGTAGTCCATACATTACGTATTGGCTCGTTAGAAAGGAAATTACTCATGAGATATATTACAATCGCTTTGGCGAAAGGAAGACTCGCAAAAAAGGCCATGGAGATTCTCGAACAGGCCGGAATTACTTGCGAAGAGATGAAGGATAAGGATACGAGAAAGCTCATCTTTACGAACGACGAGCTGAAGCTTCGCTTTTTCCTTGCAAAAGCCGGTGATGTACCGACTTATGTGGAATACGGAGCTGCCGATATCGGTATTGTCGGAAAGGATACGATTCTCGAAGAGGGTCGTAAGCTTTACGAGGTAATTGATTTCGGTATCGGAAAATGCCGCATGTGCGTAGCCGGTCCCGCAAGCGCAGCACCATTGCTCGGAAGCGGCAAGCTCATCCGCGTGGCAACAAAGTATCCGAACATTGCAAAAGATTATTTCTACAACAAAAAGCGCCAGACCGTTGAGATTATTAAGCTCGGCGGCTCCATTGAGTTGGCACCGATCGTCGGCTTGTCCGAGGTTATCGTCGATATCGTAGAAACCGGCTCAACGCTTCGTGAGAACGGCTTGGAGGTGCTTGAAGAGATTGTACCGCTTTCCGCACGTATGGTAGTAAATCAAGTTAGTATGAAGATGGAGCAGGAGCGTATCCATTCCATGATTCAGGCGATTCGCGAAGTATTACCATCTTAATTTGATTCAGTGAGGTACATGGCAATGAGAATTTTAACGTTAGATAAAGATTCAAAAAAAGATATTTTGCAGACGCTTTTGAAGCGTAGCACAAATCAGTTCGGCGAACAGGAGGCTGCCGTTGCGAAGATCATTTACGATGTTCGTCAGAACGGAGATGCGGCGGTTCTTGATTATACGAAGCGCTTTGACGGCGTTGAGTTGACAGCTGAGACGATGGACGTTACGGAGGCGGAGATTGCAGCAGCCTATGAGGCAATCAATCCCGAGCTTCTTTCCGTAATTCGTGAGGCGATTCAGAACATTCAGGCGTATCACATGCTCCAGAAAAGAACGAGCTGGTTTGATTCGCAGGAGGGCATTTTGCTCGGACAGAAGATTACGGCACTTGCTTCCGTAGGTGTATACGTACCCGGTGGTAAGGCTGTGTATCCTTCGAGCGTGCTGATGAATGTCATTCCCGCAAAGGTTGCCGGCGTCAAGAACATTGTGATGGTAACACCTCCGTCTAAGACCGGTCAGATCTCGGCAAATGTACTCGTTGCCGCTAAGGAAGCCGGTGTTAACCGAATCATTAAGGTCGGTGGTGCACAGGCAATTGCCGCATTGGCATACGGTACCGAGACGATTCCTAAGGTTGATAAGATTGTAGGCCCCGGAAATATCTATGTTGCACTCGCTAAGAAGGCCGTATACGGTAATGTCAGCATCGATTCCATCGCCGGACCGAGCGAGATTTTGATTCTTGCGGATGAGACGGCGAATCCGAGATACATTGCGGCGGATTTGCTTTCGCAGGCTGAGCACGATGAGCTTGCTTCCTCCATCTTAGTAACGACAAGCATGGATCTTGCCGTGAAAGTATCCGAGGAGGTGGACCGATTCGTAGCCATCCTTCCGAGAAGCGAGATTATAAAGAAGTCGCTTGATAACTACGGTTATTTGCTCGTGGCAGATGATATGAACGAAGCATTGGATGCCGTAAACGACATCGCTTCCGAACACCTTGAGATTCTCACCGCAAATCCGTTTGAGACGATGACGTATGTGCAAAATGCGGGCGCAATCTTCCTCGGAGAGTATTCAAGTGAGCCGCTCGGTGATTATTTTGCAGGTCCGAATCACATCCTGCCGACGAACGGTACGGCGAAATTCTTCTCGCCGCTCAATGTAGACGATTTCATTAAGAAATCCAGTATCATTTCGTATTCCAAGGCTGCACTTGAGCCTGTATATAAGAAGATTACGACATTTGCTGAATCCGAAGGACTTACGGCACATGCAAATTCCATCGCCGTTCGTTTCGAGGATGAGCAATAAAAGGGGAGGTACTATTATGGATCGCATTGCTAACGTAGAACGTACTACAAGAGAGACGAAGATTACTTGTAAGCTGAACCTTGACGGCACCGGTAATTATTCCATCAATACCGGAATCGGATTTTTCGATCACATGCTGTCCGGCTTTGCAAAGCACGGCTTTTTCGATTTGATTATCGAGGCAGAGGGTGATCTTCATGTGGATTCTCACCACACGGTAGAGGATGTCGGAATTGTACTCGGTACGGCAATTAAGCAGGCACTCGGTGATAAGGCGGGCATTTGTCGTTACGGAAGCTTTATCTTGCCGATGGATGAGACGTTGATGGTTTGTGCATTGGATTTGTCCGGCAGACCGTACTTTGTATACGACGTGCAGACGACCGTGGATAAGCTTGGTGAGATGGACGCAGAGCTTGCAAAGGAGTTTTTCTATACGATTTCTTACTCCGCAGGAATGAATCTTCATATTCGCAAGCTGAGCGGAGAGAACAATCATCATTTGCTTGAGGCAATGTTTAAGGCGTTCGGTAAGGCGTTGGACGTTGCGACCCAGGTTGATCCCCGTGTGAGCGGAGTATTATCTACGAAAGGAACGATTTCTTAATGAAGAAATACATAATTGCGCATATTAACGCAGAGGATATGTGTCAGACGGAAGTAATTGATGCAGCGGTTGCTTACGAGCAGAACGGTGCCGACGGACTGTATCTTTACAACTACATTTCCGATGAGAAAATGCAAGAAGCCTTTTTGAAGACGGTGAAGCTTGTGCAGAAGCAGGTGGATGTTCCGATCTTCATCGGATGCTATATTAAGCGCTTCGAAGACGTTAAGAAGGCTTTGTATACCGGTGCGACTTACGTAGTGGCTCGTTACGATGAGTCTTATCCGAAGGATGAGATTCAGCTTGCAATTGAGCGTTTCGGTAAGGATAAGCTTATTGCACTCCTTAGTTCCGATAGCATCAATGAGCAGACGATTTCCGAGCTTGTAGAACACGGTGTGGCGATGCTTATGGTTGAACTCGCCGGTTTGTGTGATGATAAGCTTGCGGTACTGAAGGACTCTGACATTCCCGTAATCGGATGTGGTCCTGAGGATTATAAGGCTTGTCTTGCTTGCTTGAAAGAAGATATAACATACGGCGTCGTAACCAAGGAAAATGCGGATACGATAACCGCATTGAAGTCTCAGCTGTATTGCGACGATATTGACACAGTTCGTATGGAGAGCAACATTGCATTTTCCGAATTGAAAAAAGGCGCAGATGGACTCGTTCCTGTTGTTGTGCAGGATTATCGCACACAGGAAGTTTTAATGGTTGCATATATGAACGAAGAGTCGTATAATATGACGATAGAAACAGGACGTATGACGTATTACTCCAGAAGCCGCAATGAGCTTTGGATTAAGGGCGAGACCTCCGGTCATTATCAGTTCTTAAAGCATTTGACTGTGGACTGCGACAAGGATACGCTTCTTGCAAAGGTTCATCAGCTCGGTGCCGCATGTCATACCGGTAACCCGTCTTGTTTCTTCACCACCGTATGCAAGAAGGATTATAACGATCTCAATCCGCTTACGGTGCTGAATGAGGACTTTAACATCATCATGGAACGTAAGCTTCATCCGAAGGAAGGCTCGTACACGAACTATCTTTTCGATAAGGGAATCGATAAGATTTTGAAAAAGTGTGGCGAGGAAGCGACGGAGATTACGATTGCGGCAAAGAATCCGGATGCGGAAGAGCTCAAGTACGAGATTGCCGATTATCTGTATCACCTGATGGTCTTGATGGCAGAATGCGATTTGGATTGGAATGATATCGTGAAAGAGCTTGCCAATCGACGCAAATCATAATGAGAAAGTGAGTATAATATGGACTTTATCGTAGAACTGTTAAACAGCCTGTATTTTTTCTTAATCTTTTTGGGATGCGGAGTGCTCGGTGCTGTTGTCGGAAAGATTGCAAGACAGCATAAGAACGCTAAGCGTCAGAAGGATTCCGCCAACTAGATGGCGGTTGTCGGATTCTTGAATGTATAGTGAAGTTTTTTTGATTTTGCTATTGCATTTTGATTCCGACCGTGCTATTATCGTGTAGTAACGTAGTTGGTTTTCGAAAGAGTGGGTTGAAAAATCCACTCTTTCTTAACGCTTAGGACATCTATTTGATTAGGAGAGTAGCATATGACGCAACGTGAGCAGATAGAACAAAAGACTGAGCAGCTCATAACTCCTTTGATTCAAGAGCATCAATTTGAATTGGTGGATGTTGAGTTTGTAAAGGAAGTCGGAACCTGGTATCTTCGTGCTTACATCGATAAGCCCGGTGGAATCACCATCGACGACTGCGAGTTGATCAGCAGAGCATTTAACGTAATACTGGACGAAAAAGATTATGTGAATGTGGATAATTACGTGTTTGAAGTAAGCTCCCCCGGACTTACGAGACCGCTCAAAAAAGAGAAGGATTACATTCGAAACATCGGAAAGCCGATTGAGATTCGTTTGTTTGCTTCGCTTGACGGTTCGAAGGAAAAGGAGCTGACCGGCATCTTGGTTTCCTACACGGATGCAGATATTACGATTGACTGCGACGGTACGCAGCACACGATTTTGAAGAGCAATTTGGCCCTGATTCGTCAGGCATTTATCATGTAGAATACGATATATACAAGGAGGATACAGACATGGAAAAAGGAAATAAGGATTTGATCGAAGCATTGGACCTTATTGAAAAGGAGAGAGAGATTAGCAAGGAGATTTTGATTGAGACAATTGAGAATTCTCTTTTGGCTGCATGTAAGGATGAGTACGGCAAGTCCGACAACATCAAGGTGACGATCAATCGTGAGAACGGAGCATTTCATGTATTCCAGGAGATGACGATTGTAGAAGAGGTTGAGGACAATGTTCTTGAGATTTCTCTTCCCGCAGCTCAGGCTAAGTTCCCGAAGAAGGCACTTGCCATCGGCGATGTTGTGGATATCGAAGTAACCCCGAAGGACTTCGGACGTATTGCTGCCGGTAAGGCTAAGCAGGTTGTCGTTCAGAAGCTTCGTGAGGAGGAACGCAAGGTTCTTTACGGTCAGTACTGTGACAAGGAAAAAGAGGTTGTAACCGGCGTTGTTCAGCGTTACATCAAGAAAAACATCATCATTAACCTCGGTAAGCTGGATGCTACGCTTACGGAGAGTGAGCAGATTCGCGGTGAGTCCTTCCGTCCCGGTGAGCGCGTAAAGGTATATGTACTTGAAGTTAAGGATACCACGAAGGGACCTCGTATTACGGTATCCCGTACGCATCCGGATCTCGTTAAGAGATTGTTCGAGAGCGAGGTTTCCGAGGTTGCTGACGGTACCGTTGAAATTAAGAGCATCAGCCGTGAGCCCGGCGCTCGTACGAAGATGGCTGTATGGTCCAATAATGTAAATGTAGATGCGGTAGGTTCTTGTGTAGGTGTGAACGGTTCTCGTGTCAATGCGATTGTAAATGAGCTTCGCGGCGAGAAGATCGACATCATCAACTGGAGCGAGGATCCCGAGACATTGATTGAAAATGCTCTTTCTCCGGCAAAGGTTGAGTCCGTTGAGGTTGACTACGAAGAGAAGAGCGCAAGAGTTATCGTTCCCGATTATCAGTTGTCTCTTGCAATCGGTAGAGAAGGTCAGAATGCACGTCTTGCTGCCCGTCTTACCGGCTACAAGATTGATATTAAGAGCGAATCTCAGGCATATGGTGAGTAAGAAGGTGAGTAAATGACGACAAGAAAGATTCCTCTGCGCAAATGTACCGGCTGTGGAGAGATGAAATCCAAGAGAGAATTGATTCGTGTCATTCATACTCCGGAGGATACCATTGAGATTGATCTTACCGGCAAGAAGAATGGTCGCGGAGCTTATCTGTGCAACTCTACTGAGTGTCTTGCTCTTGCGAAAAAGCATAAGGCAATCGAGCGTTCTCTCAGTACTGCAATTCCTGACGAGGTGTGGCGTCGGTTGGAAGAGGAGATGATCAATCAGCATGAATAAGCAGCGCATATATTCCATGCTTGGTATCGGCAAAAAAGCCGGAAAGGTAGCAAGCGGTGAATATAAGACGGAAGAAAGTATAAAGAGTGGCACTTCTTCATTGGTTATCATTTGTGAGGATGCTTCGCAAAATACAAAAAAGAAGTTTACAAACATGAGCACATATTACGAGGTTCCGTATGTTATGTATGGAACCAAAGAGGAAATCGGTCATGCAATCGGACAGGAATTTCGTGCAGTTGTATCCGTGAACGATACCGGTATCGCCCAAAAGATTGCAGACTATCTTAACGTTGGAGGTAAACAGAATGGCGAAAATTAAAGTTGCTGATTTGGCTAAGGAGATTGGCGCACCCGCAAAGGATGTCATGTCCTATTTGCGTGAGAAGGGCGTTGATGTCAAGTCATTTAGCAGTATGGTTGATGACGAAGGAATTAAGATCGCTGAAGCTTTTTATGGTCCCCGAAAGGAAAAGAAGCCTGCGGAGCCGAAGAGACGAGCGCTTTTTGATGCCTCCGGCAACCCGATCAAGCGTAAGTTTGACGAAAACGGAAAGCCGTTGCCGATTACGGGCCCCGTCTTTGATGCAGACGGTAAGCCTGTTCAAATGCGCAAGCAGCTGTACGATGCGGACGGCAATCCTATTAAGAGAAAGTATGATGCGGATGGCAATCCGCTCCCGATTACGGGTCCTGTCTACGATGCGGAAGGCAATCTTGTTCAGCTGAAGAAGCGTCCGTCCGAAGCAGGCAAGGATTCCGAAGCAAAGGCTAAGAAGCCTGTGGAAAAGACAGAAGCACAGGAAGCACCTGTAGAAGAGCCAAAGAAGGAGCCGGAAGCTAAGGCAGAGAAGTCATCCGATGCTGCTCCGGTTGTTTCCCAGCCTGAAGAGACTGCACCGAAGGCTTCCGAGAAGACACCCGAAGCTCCTGCTGAGAAGCCCGTTGAAAAGCCCGTAGAGAAGGCACCGGTAGCGGAGCGCAAGCCTCGTGAGGCAAATGCTGAGCGCAAGCCTCGTGAAGCGATCGACAACGCTCCTCGTAGACCTCGTGAAGGCGCACAGGGCAGCTATGGTGACAGAAGACCTCGTGAAGGTGCACAGGGTAACTATGGTGACAGAAGACCTCGCGAAGGTGCACAGGGTAACTACGGCGACAGAAGACCTCGTGAGGGTGCACAGGGTAACTACGGTGATAGAAGACCTCGCGAAGGCGCACAGGGTAACTACGGTGACAGAAGACCTCGTGAAGGCGCACAGGGTAACTACGGTGATAGAAGAACTCGTGAAGGTGCACAGGGTAACTATGGCGACAGAAGACCTCGCGATGGTGCACAGCAGGGTGGTTTCCGCAGACCTGCAGGTGGTGCCGGCACCGGCAATGGTTACAACAACAATCGTGGCTTTGACAAGGGCGGTTTTGATAAGGGTGGCTTTGATAAGGATCGTGATAACGATCGTAAGGTATTTACGAAGAAGAACGATCAGAGAAGCAGCTCCAGCTCCATCAAGGCTGATTTCAGCAATGAGATAACGAAGGAACAACGCGCAAGCGCTTACAACGATAGAAATCGTGATAAGAATCGTAACAGCCGTAACTTCGATAGAGACAATGAGATGTCTCGTGACGGCAAGAAGGGTGCAAGCAAGAAGAAGGACCCGAATCGTAAGGGTGCATTTATCATGCCGAAGCCGGTTGTCGTAAAGGAAGAGGATCCGAACGAAATCAAGACGATTGTAGTTCCCGAGATGATTACGATCAAAGAGCTTGCGGATAAGATGAAGCAAAATGCCGCAGCTATCGTTAAGAAGCTGTTCTTGGCAGGTAAGCTCGTGAATGTCAATAGCGAGATTACATTTGAAGAGGCTGAAGAAATTGCACTTGAGTACAACTGCATCGTTGAGAAGGAAGTCGTTGTTGACGTTGTAGAAGAGCTTATGCGTGATACCGAGGATTCCGAAGAAACGCTTATGGAAAGACCTCCGGTTGTCTGCGTAATGGGTCACGTTGACCACGGTAAGACGTCCATCTTGGATGCAATTCGTTCTACCCACGTTACTCAGCGTGAGGCCGGTGGTATTACACAGCACATCGGTGCTTACATGGTAGAAAAGAACGGTCAGATGATTACGTTCCTCGATACTCCCGGACACGAAGCATTTACCGCTATGCGTATGCGTGGTGCTATGGCAACCGATATCGCAGTACTCGTTGTTGCTGCAGATGACGGTGTAATGCCTCAGACGATTGAAGCAATCAACCATGCAAAGGCTGCAGGAGTTTCCATCGTTGTTGCAATCAATAAGATGGATAAGGAAGCTGCTAATCCGGATAGAGTATTAAATGAGCTTTCCGAGCACGGTTTGATTTCCGAGTCTTGGGGTGGCGATATCGTAACGGTACCCGTATCCGCTAAGACCGGCGAAGGAATCGATCAGTTGCTTGAGATGATTCTTCTTACGGCTGAGGTATTGGAGCTCAAGTCCAATCCGAATCGTAAGGCTCGTGGTATTGTTATCGAGGCTAAGCTTGATAAGGGTCGTGGACCTGTTGCTACGGTACTTGTACAGAAGGGTACTCTTCATGTAGGTGATACCGTTGCAATCGGTGCATCCTATGGTAAGATTCGTGCCATGATCAATGACCAGGGTAGAAAGGTTGATATTGCAACTCCGTCTACACCGGTTGAGATTCTCGGCTTGAATAGCGTTCCGAGCGCAGGCGATATTTTGGTATCGACCGATAGCGAGAAGGAAGCAAGAAACATTTCCGAAGCATTTGTCGCACAGAGCAAGGAGAAGCTCATTGCAGAGACGAAGGCAAAGCTGTCGCTTGACGGTTTGTTCGACCAGATTAAGGCCGGCAATGTGAAGGAGCTTAACATCATCGTTAAGGCAGACGTTGCAGGTTCCGTTGAGGCGGTTAAGCAGAGTCTTTTGAAGCTTTCCAACGACGAAATCGCCGTTCGCTGCATCCACGGTGGTGTCGGTAACATCAATGAGTCTGATGTTATTCTCGCAAGCGCATCCAGCGCAATCATCGTCGGCTTCAATGTAAAGCCCGACAACGTTGCGAAGGATACGGCTGAGAGAGAACAGGTAGATGTTCGTCTGTACTCTGTCATTTACAATGCAATTGACGATATTGAGGCTGCTATGAAGGGAATGCTCGATCCGATTTACGAAGAAGTCATTACCGGTCATGCAGAGGTACGTCAGACATTTAAGGCCAGCGGTCTCGGTACCATTGCCGGTTCCTACGTATTGGACGGTAAGATCGTACGTAACAGCAAGGCCAGAATCACACGTAATGGTGAGCAGATCTTTGAAGGCAATTTGGCATCTCTTAAGCGTATGAAGGATGACGTTAAGGAGGTAAATGCCGGATACGAATGCGGTATTGTATTCGAGAAGTTTAATGACCTTCAAGAGGGTGATGCTATTGAGGTATATATCATGCAGGAGGTTCCCAGAAAGTAGTGAGAAAGAATAGTATTAAAAATACACGCATCAATCAGGAGGTTCAGCGCGAGCTGAGCTCCCTGATTCTTCGTGAGGTAAAAGATCCTCGCATTGCACCGATGACAACCGTTTCCGATGTCTACGTTGCTCCCGACCTTAAGTCTGCGAAGATCTATATCAGTGTTCTCGGAGACGATAACGTAAAGAATGACACGATTAAGGGTTTGCGCAGTGCGGCACCGTTTCTTCGATCGTCACTCGCTCGTTCCTTGAATCTCAGAAACACACCGGAGCTCCAGTTTATTTTGGACGATTCGATTGAGTATGGTGTTCGCATGAATCATTTGATTGATTCCTTGGGAATATCATCTGATGAGAAAGGCGATAACGATGAATAGACAACTGTTGGATGTCATTGAACAGGCAAATAGCATTGCAATTTCCGGGCATGTTCGCCCCGATGGAGATTGCGTCGGCTCTTGCGTTGCTCTTGCGTTGTATTTGACCAAGAATTATCCTGAAAAGGATGTTCATGTGTACTTGCAGCCGGTTCCTCCGAACCTCAAGGTTCTGAAAGGGACCGAACTTATCGATTCCGATTTTGCCATGCCTTCCGTGCCGTATGATTTGTTCGTGGCACTGGATTGCAGCAGTGAGGATCGACTCGGAGATGCTGTGCCGATCATGAAAAATGCGTTAACGACCTTTGCCGTGGATCATCATGTGACAAACACATTCTATACGCAGCAGACGGTCGTAGAGGCGGAAGCCAGCTCGACATGCGAGGTTTTGTATGGTCTTTTGGAGCCGGACAAGCTGGATTTGTCGATTGCGGAAGCATTGTATCTCGGTATTGTTCACGATACCGGTGTGTTCAAATACAGCTCTACGAAAGAGAGCACAATGCAGATTGCCGGTCGCTTGATGTCTATGGGTATCAACACCGCAGCTATGATCGACGACACATTTTATCGCAAGTCTTTCTTGCAAAATAAGATGATTGGTCTCGCAACCTATCGTGCGGCATTGTCGCTTGAAGACCAATTCGCAACGACCGTCCTCTACAAAGAGGATATGGACAGCTATGGTGCTACACCGGCTGATACCGAAGGTATTGTGGAGCAGCTTCGCATTATTAAGGGTGTTGAGGTTGCGGCATTTGCAAGAGAGGATGAACCGAATACCTTTAAGTTCAGTCTTCGTTCTAACGGAAAGGTCGATGTGGCAACGATTGCTTCCACATTTTCCGGCGGCGGTCATCGTATGGCTGCCGGCTTTACTGCCGTTGGCACGTATGACGATATCTTAGTTCAATTATCCGCTATGATAATGATGCAATTATAAGATGAATGGAATAATAATCATAAACAAACCCCGAGGCTTTACCTCACACGATGTTGTCGCGAAGCTTCGGGGCATTTTAAAACAAAAAAGAATCGGGCACACCGGAACTTTGGACCCGGAAGCGGAAGGCGTTCTTCCCGTCTGTGTCGGAAATGCAACAAAGGTTTGCGATTACCTGATGGACCAGACGAAGGAGTACATTGCGGGCTGCAAGCTCGGCATTACAACCGATACGCAAGACTGTTTCGGAACGGTTCTTTCGGAAAATGTGGTGTCTGTGACAGAAGAAGAGCTGTTAGAGGCCACAAGGCATTTTATCGGTCGCATTTCGCAGCTGACACCGATGTATTCCGCACGTAAAGTCAACGGACAAAAGCTTTATGACCTGGCCAGAAAAGGGCTTACAGTGGAGCGCCCGAAAAAGGACGTGACGATATTCGATATCGAGCTTTTGGATTTTGATTCTTCCGAGAACACCTTTCATATCAAAGTGCGATGTGAAAAGGGCACGTATATCCGAACCATCTGCAATGATATCGGCGAATATCTCGGCTGTGGAGCTTGTATGACCTCTTTGGTTCGTACGGCAACCGGTGGATTTACATTGGAGCAGGCACATTCGCTTCAAGAAGTGCAGGCTGCGGCAGATGACGGAACAGTCAACGAGCTGTCCATCCAAGTGGATACTCTTTTTCCCGAGTACTCGGCTTGTACGGTGGACGAAGAGGGACGAAAGCTATTGTGGAACGGCAATCCGCTCCGTAAAGCGCATTTGACTCCGTGCGATACAACGACCCGTGTCGGGCTGAGCGAATGTATAAGAGTATATGACAACGAGACGTTCCTCGCACTGTATCAACGAAAGGAAAATGGCTTGTATTACCCTCAGCAGATGTTTTTGCCGGAAGGAGGTTCGAAGCAATGAACATACTTCGTGAACTGACCTCGACGAGTCTGCCTCCCTGTCGCGTTGTAATTGGAAAGTTTGATGGGATACATCTCGGACATAAGCAACTGCTTGACTACATGTTCGGAGGAGAGGAATCGCTTCCGCTTGTGATGTTGACATTTGATTTTTCGTATTCACAGGGATTTGAGAGTTCGAACGAAAAGCAGCTGTTTACTTACGAGGAGCGCGTGCATTTGGCCGAACGCTTCGGAGTAGACTATCTGTTGATTCTACCGTTTACCGAGGAATTGAGAAGCATGTCCTCCGAAGACTTCATTGAGCACATATTAGTGCAGAAGTGTAACGCAAAGGCTATCTGTGTCGGAGAGAATTTTCGGTTCGGAAAAGACAGAAGAGGAGATGTGGAATTGCTTCGCACATTTTGCGAGCAATATGCTATCGATCTTCAAGTATTACCGATGCTTTGTTATGAGCAAGACAAGATATCCAGCACGAAGATTCGTTCCATGTTGATGGACGGAGATATGCTTGGCATGAAAGAGCTTCTCGGTTATCCGTATTTTATGCTTGGCAAGGTGGCACACGGCAAACAAATCGGACATGCCATCGGATTCCCTACATTGAATCTCCCGGCTTCGGATGATAAGCAGTTGCCGCCGGCAGGTGTGTATTCGACTGTTACCGTTTTGGACGGAATGTCCTACTTAAGTATCACAAATGTCGGCGATAATCCGACGGTACGAGACGGGCTTCCACATGACATTACGGTTGAGACACATGTGCTTGACTTTGAGGGCGATGCATATGATAAGTCATGTGCCGT
>JAZODS010000081.1:0-1582 GCA_045597165.1 Lachnospiraceae bacterium
AGCTTGTATCGGAGCTGCGATGAAGCCGTTGCAGCTGTTGTCCGCAGAGCTTCTTAGAAGCGAGCAGAAGACGTCGCTCGTCGTACCGTTCGCGGTTATGATCGCCGGCTTCTTGGTAGCAATCGCACTGTTCATGGTGGCGCAGCTAATGTTGACAACGCAACAGCAGCAGAAGGACAAGCTGAACGATCGTATCGCAAGCGAGAGCTACTTGCAGAGAGTGCAGTTTACGTATCAGCAGACAGAGGATGCGTATAATAGAGTAAATGCATTTAAGGATATCCCGATCAACAACAACCAGCAGCTTGTCGACTTCATCGAGGAACTCGAGAAGAAGATGCCGAAGAAGTTCAAGGCGCTTTCGGTTGCGGCAAGCAATGATTCCATTCAGATTGCAGTCAACTGTAGTTCGAAGGAGGAGGCTGCAACAATTACGCAGAACCTTCGTACGTTCGATACGATTACCGTCATTGCAATGAGTGGCATCGTAGAGTCGGAAGAGGACTTGAACCTCAAGCTTCAAGAGGGTGAACCGGGATACATGACTGATGATGAGCGAGAAGAAGCTAAGCTCAATGGTACATATGTTCCGAACATAGAGAAGACGCTTTCCTTTACGTTGCAATGCAAGTATGCTGATGTGAAGGCTGAGAAGTAGGAAGGAGGAGACAGCGATGAAGGTTTCAAGAAGAGATTTAGGAATCATTATGGTTCTGTTGGGAATCGCAGCAGCATTTGTCGTATATCAGTTCTTCTTCCGTACGACGATGGCGCAAGTGGAGACGTTGAAGGCCGATTGTGCAGATCTTGAGGCACAGATTAAGGTCATCGACGAGGTTTCCAAGAACGAGCAGGAGATTGTAACGCAGACCGCCAACTGGGAGAAGAGCCTCAACGATCTTGTGGCGCATTATCCGGTAAAGTACTTGTACGAGGATGGCATCATGTATCTTCGTGACTATGAAGAAGGCAAGATGGATCTGAAGTTTGACGCGTACACGGTAGTCGAGACGTATGTCTTGCGCGCAGAGAGTGCGGTAGTGAATGGCGTAGATAAGAATTATGTGTACGGATTGTCTACGATTAGTTCAAGCTTTACCGCCGGCACCTACGCGGATATGAAGGCGTTCATCAACAGCATTTACGACGACAAGCATGAGAAGAACGTGGAGTCCATTACGATGGCTTTCAACAGCTCGACCGGCGAAGTAAAGGGTAACCTGCTCATCAATATGTATTCCTTGACGGATGGTGTAACGAACGAATACGAGGGTGTGCAGATTCCGGCAGTGGAGATGAAGCCCGGCTGCATCTTCGGACCGATTGTAACCCCGCCCCCGGTAGTTCCGGATGAGGAAGTTGCAGAGTAATAATTTAAGAACGATTGGCAAAAGCCACACGGGAGACGGGATGTGTCCGGCGCCGGGGGGCTATTGCGCACGAAATATAGAAAAGGAGGGATTGGACGTGAGTTGGCTGAAACGGAGAAAACGCAATAAAGACAAAAAAGCCCGTGGCTTCACACTCGTGGAAGTGCTTGTGGCGGTAGCCGGGCTCGGCGTTGCCGTTGCACCGATCCTTT
>JAZODS010000082.1:0-5821 GCA_045597165.1 Lachnospiraceae bacterium
AGAAAAATGTGGAGTCAGGCACATGACCACTGCTCGTGCCTTTGCACTCTAAGTTATTGCAATAAAATTCGAAGTCGTGATAGTCTATTCGGCGGATTGCATACGGCACGATCTTCTCAAAAGTCGCATACCATTCCTCCAACATATCGACAATCTGATCTCGATATTCCATTGACGCCTTCACCAATCTCAGTTTCATGTCCGTTCCTCCCCTCGCCAATGTCGTTACAAGCACTTACCTGTATGTTACCACACGGCATCCGCAAACACAACCTCGCAAATAAGCTCTCCGTTGCAACCACCTTTCGCATTCCTCCGTCCCCACCAACAAAAAATCGCAGCCAACACGAAGTCAGCTGCGATTCTACCATCTTAGTTAATCAATATGCACTATGCCTGGTGTTTCTTCTGCCATACGTTGATACCGAACATGCTGAGGAACAGCACTGCAAATGCGATAATCAACGGGATCCATGCACTGTCGAAGATCGGCGTCGTCAAATATCCAACGAAACAGCATACTGCTACGAGCGTTGCGTACGGAATCTGCGTCTGTACGTGGAGAATGTGCTCACACTGTGCGCCGGCAGACGAAAGAATCGTCGTATCGGAAATCGGGGAGCAGTGGTCACCGTATACAGAGCCTGCAAGCGTTGCACCGAGAGCGGGAATGAGGTACTGCATATTTGCAGCTACTGCGCCGGCATCGTCTGCACAAATCATCGTTACGATCGGAATCAAGATACCGAACGTACCCCATGCAGTTCCCATCGAGAAGGAAAGGAATGCAGCTACAACAAATACAACTGCGGGCAGGAATGCAAGCGAAATGTTAGCATCGCCGACAACCTTACCTACGAACTCGCCGGTACCGATCATCTCACGACATACGCCGCTGAGGGACCATGCGAATACGAGAATCATGATTGCGGAAACCATGCATTTTACACCCTGAAGAGTGCCGTCCATGAACTCACGGAAACGCATCAGCTTTCTCGGAACATACATAAGCAATGCTACAACCAAGGCAACAAATGCACCAAGGCTCAAGCCTGCCGTAGGAGCCTCCCCGATTGCTTCCGTGAACGGAATTCCACCGTCGAAGAAACCACCGGCATATGCCATACCGAGAATCGAGAATGCAATCAATACAACCATCGGAATCAAAAGATCAAGCACGCTGCCCTTATCGCTAATCGTGATTCCGTCAAGCTCCTTGCTCTCATCTGCATCGCTATAGTCTGCAAGAAGTGCAGCCTCGTCTGCCTTCTTCATCGGGCCGAAGCCAAACTTCGTGAAGCAGAGTACGAGTACCATACCGATTGTGAGAAGTGCGTAGAAGTTGTACGGGATCGTCTTGACAAATGCATTCAATCCGCCGGCTGCCTCTACCTCGGAGGAAACCGCTACTGCCCAGCTGGAAACCGGTGCGATAATACATACCGGAGCTGCCGTCGAGTCAATGATGTACGCAAGCTTTTCTCTTGCAATCTTGTACTTGTCCGTAACCGGTCTCATAACCGTACCTACGGTCAAGCAGTTGAAATAGTCGTCGATGAAGATGAGGATTCCGAGAATCATCGTAGCGAGTTTCGCGCTAACGGGGCTCTTCAGCTTGCCGCTCGCCCATCTTCCGTATGCTCTGGAACCACCCGCCTTCGTTACAACAACAACGAGCGAACCGAGCAACGCAAGGAACAAAATCATGTAGCCGTTCTCGCCGATCTTGCTAGCCATCATATCGAGAACATACTTCACTGCCGCGATAATCGGCGTGTCTGTCTGGATACAGTAAATCAACATACCGGAAACAATACCGGCCAACAAAGAGGAAAATACCTCTTTCGTAATAAGCGCCAATACAATTGCGATGATTGGCGGCAGAATGGACCACCATCCCGCATTAATCATGTCTAAACCCATAATGTTTTTATCCTTTCCGAGGAAAATAAGTACTTCTACTATCCTATCATATCAAAATGCATTCCGTCAACGCATTTTCGGCGCATTTTCGACAAAGGAGGCGGATAGAGGGACCGCGGCACCTACTATATCTCAGGATGCCTACTTCGGCTCGGGGCATTTTGCCTCAGAGTGCTTCGCCTCAGGATACTCGTTACACAACAAGCGGTACGGCGGCTCGTCCTCCTCGATGGCCGGGAATCGACCCATCGGCGGATTAAAGCGGTTGTCATTTGAGTCGTCGTTGCACTGGCTCACCTCGCCAAGCAACACGTCACCTGTGCCGGGCTCCACCTCGAAATCATGATACAGATACTGCTGAATGAAAATGGACTCGCCGGGAGTCAGACGAATCTGCGTACCGGCCGGAACCGTATACGTGCGCCCGTCGGTGTGAACGGTCACATCGGATTCGTAGTCGATCGACTCGTCCGGCAGGGAATTGTACACGCGAATCAGTACATTTCCACCGCCGCGGTTGATGATGTCCTCCGTCTTAAACCAATGAAAGTGATTCGGCGAATACTGACCCTCCTTCAGGTACAGAAGCTTCTCGGCGTAGACCTTCGGGTACTTGTCGGGCTCTTTTCGGCTGCCGTTTCGAATGGTAATGAGCGAAAAGCCCATCTTATCGAAATTGCCCTTGCCGTAGTCGGTAATGTCCCAGCCCAGCATGCAATCACGGACCTCGTCGTACTCGTGGCCAAGCATCTGCCACTTCTCGGGCGTAAAATGACAAAACGGCGGCAAGTAGCAGTGATATCGTTCACACATAGCCTCCAGCTCCTTCAGCGCTGCGTTCACTTCGGATCGTTTCATAGGGTTGTCTCCTTTTCGGTGTATATTCTTACGTCGAATTCTTAATACTCGGATACTCCATATCAAAGAGCACTTGCGCAAATGCTCTACAACAATTTTATGGCATCGCTCTTTCCGAAGTCAATGCATTTTGCCGGGCAAGCCTCTTCGCTCGCCGAGCGAACCGCCCATTCTTTCAACGATTGTCTCGAAAATGACGTGTCCCGTTCCGTTGTTGCGTGAAGCATTTTCGCCAACACGCAAAAGTTGCGTATTTCATTTTTGAAAAACACGCAAAAGTTGCGTATTTCACTTTTGAAAGACACGCAAAAAGGCGTTATCCCCTCGATAACGCCTTTTCTCCCTCTACTTATTCAACCGAATCGCATCGATTACGTCGATCTTTGTTTCAGGAATTCCTCCGCCTGTGCCAGCACACGCTTGAAGCCATCTAACTGAAAAGCGGCCATGGCCTCCTCAAAATCTAACAATGCGATTTCGGATATCTCCGATTCCTGCGGGATTGGTTTTTGCGCTTCGTATTTGGCCAGAAAGTATATCGTCCGCTTTATGGTGTTCGGGCGTCCTTCCCGCGCGAGGCTGTGCTCATCATTTGCCCGAAAACCATCGATGAACGTAACGTCAAGCCCCGTTTCTTCTTTGATTTCGCGCAATGCGGTTTCGCGTTCGGATTCTCCGTCTTCCATATGTCCTTTTGGGAATACCCAAAAACCACTCCGCTCACGCACAAGCAAATACTTTATGCCGCTGTCCATCTGACAAAACACAACGGCGCCACAAGATGTTTCGTATCGCAATTCTTCTGACATGTCTCGCCTCTCTCGTGCCTGTGGCTACATCATAACAACGCTCTCAGTTTATCGAGAAATGCATTTTCGCCCAAGGTGTTGATCTTAAAGAACATCGCCTGACTTCCGCCCGAGGTAATCGCGGAAAGCTCAATCGGTCCATTCCCATTTTGAAAGAGCGTGACACTTAAGCTGACACGATTGCTTCCGGTATAACTGTATCGCTCAAACACGCGAACACTGCAACGGGCATCGCCGATGCTAAAATCACTGGAATCCTCCAGGGAAGCAGAGAGGCTGCCATTCAGTATTCCGTCTTCAATCTTATTAAGCCACTGCGTAAAATCGCCATTCAAGGTTTGTTCTAATTTAGCCATAGTATCCCCCTACAAATTCTTTTGTTCTATTTTCGTGCCAACCGTACTACCGTCTCAACGTGGGTTGATACATTCATTGTGATGTTAGAGCCTTCCGATGTTCGCTTTTTCTCTTTCAATGTTCGCTTTTGATCCTCAATGTTCACTTTTTCGAGTGTCTCAACGGCGCGTAGTCTCAAAGACACCGTTTTTCAAGTCACTATAGTTTGCACAGACAAGAAAATTTAGCAGCCTTCGTCTTTTAGCATTTTTTCTAATGCCGGAGCATCAAAGGCAACGGCGCTCATTCTGTTCCAGAACAATGCTTCTGTCTCTAACATAGAAATGCCGAAAATGGAACAAATCATTTCGTCATATTCGCAACCATCATATTTATAAAAATCAAGATACCGTTCAATTCCAAACGAATCAATAAGGAATTTCGTAAACGCACCCGCTATCGGATATGCAATGTCGCACCCCGTATCGGCAAAAATGTTATTGTCAAACAATGCTGTTACAGACAAGTCCGGATGCATTGTCTTGTAATAGGACGCCCATGTTTCATTAGGCACACCCCACCATGTCTCATCAAATGACATTGCCAAGCCTTCAACAACAAAGTCGGATTCGGGATAATTCATCAAAAAAGAAATTAAGTGTGTGTCTTCATGAGGACCAATACATTTAATATCCTCTGTGTAAACGGCATAGATTTTGTTTGCGCCAAAAAAAGCTACACCGTTACAGGGCGTATCCTCTCCCCAAATAATCCGGCCTATCGCGTTTGGAGAATCGGTAAAATAGTAATTTATCCGATCAGGGTATATTACATTGAGGGTGCTACATATCTTTGAAAATGCGTCCTCCTGTGTTTCTGCAATCTGTCGGATTTCTTTTTCCGCAAAACTACCCTTTTGATAATGAAACACATAATGTTCTGTCGTGTATGTTTCGGTTTTATCACATTCAAATTGCTCTTCCGCAATTTTTCTTTCAGAACTCATATGTTACCCCCCCTTATTTGCTCTGATATGTTGAACGATGCAGCATTTTTGGCGGGTCATTCAACAGTTGGCTTTTCTCTGCGGAAGTCACATCCAACTCATCCATCCCCTGCGGCACATTCACATGGTGCTATGCTTCATGAAGTTTGGCCAATAAACATACCGTCTCCACATGCACGGATCCACCGAACATGTCCACCGGCTGTACCTTCTCGATGCGGTAACGAGCGCCCGGTATCGAAGCCTCGCCGTTTTGATTTCCGCCGATATTTTTTGCGCCATCCGGCTTCGCCGAAGCCTCGCCACTCTCAGCGCCTCCGCACAGCACCTTCAAATCACGCGCGAGCGTGGCCGGATCGCAGGATACGTAGACGATGCGCTCCGGAGCCATCTGAAGCATCGTATCGAGGAGCACGCCGTCGCAGCCCTTGCGCGGCGGGTCCACTACAATGACGTCTGCGGGGTAGGGGTGCTTCGGAAGCACCTCCTCGGCTGCGCCCACGTAAAATGTAGCATTTGCGATGCCGTTGCGCTCCGCATTTTCCTTCGCGTCGCGGATGGCCTCGGGGACAATCTCGACGCCGTAGACGTGCTTCGCATTTTTCGCGAGGAATAGCGAGATCGTGCCGATTCCGCAGTAGAGGTCCCACACAACCTCGTCGCCCGTCAGCCCGGCAAATGCAAGCGCCGTGTCGTACAGCACCTTCGTCTGCGTCGGGTTAACCTGGTAGAAGGACAGCGGCGAGATGCGGAAGGACACGTCGCCGATGTAGTCCGTAATGTATGGTGTGCCGTACAGCGTAATGACCTTCTTGCCGAGGATTACGTTCGTGCGGTCGGTATTTACATTGAGGCAAATGCCCGTCATGCCGGGAATCGCCGTCAGCTT
>JAZODS010000083.1:0-9122 GCA_045597165.1 Lachnospiraceae bacterium
GATGAGTGCCGGCGGCAACAAAATCTCGAAGATTCCGGAGAACACACGCGCACCGAAGAATGTGGCCATCTCACGAAGCATCAGTCCCTTTGTCTCGGTCTTGCTTTCAAACACAAACCACTTGTTCGTGAAAAATGCGAAAAGCACCGCAATCACCCACGCGATTCCGTTGCTGAGCATTCCCTGAACCCCCTCGGCCGAAAGGCCTACTGCTTTCGTACATACCGCATATACAATCCAGTTCACAACCGTAGTTGCGACGCCGAAGATCAAATACATAATGATCTCCTTGTGTTTTTTGAATAGCTGCATCATAACTCGTTCTCCCCTTGTCTCTTTCTCTTTTTGTCCTTACTTATGAGTTCTTGCTTTCTTCATAACATTCGTTCCTACTGCCCGAAACGGACAAAAAATGAAGCTGCCGCACACGCGACAGCCCCATCCGTCTGTTTTTCTTAGGAATAACTATGGTTTCCCCAGAGTCGGTTCTTCTTCATCTCTGTATACTCTTCATATGCCTGCTCGAGAATCCGCTTTTCATTAGCGAACTTGAGCAAATGATATGCCTCGTGATACTTATAAAACCCTGAGTCCACAAAATACTCCTCACGCTGTGGTTTGCTATAGTAGCTGTCCGCCATCATCAGGTACCAATGGACATTCTTCATTACTGCATTCTGAGGGGTGTTAAAGGTATAGCTGCTCTTACCGACGTATTTCATGATATGAGCCTGTACCCCTGCCTCTTCTTTTACCTCACGAAGCGCTGTCTCGGGAAATTCTTCTCCTTCTTCCACTGTGCCTTTCGGCAATACCCAACCCTCGTACTTGTTCTTGTAGTTCTTGTACAGTAATAAAATCTTTCCTCTGAAAATAACAACACCACCACAGCTCGTTGCCTCAACCATACGCAAGACCCCCTGTCATTTGGTGTGTTATAAATTGAATCTAGTATACCCCTATTTTGACGAATACGCAACACCCAATTGCGAAAATTTTCGAACCTTCCGAGCTCTATTCCACTCCACGGCGCCAGTGTCCGCGGGTAAATGCACCATTTTCCTCGGCCGCAGGCTTCTCTCCCAATCGTGTCGCATCCAGGCGAGTTAGCACAGAGCGCATCTCCGTAGCGGTTTCGGTCGTGAAATCCAGTCGCAAGCCCTTGCAGGAAAGGCTCTCTACCTGCTCCATATACGGAAGCAGCGACGTTGTATGCGCATTGTAAAGGATGTTGTAGCAATAACGGCACAGATTTCTAACAGGGAACTCGGCATTGCGTGCATCGCGCAGCGTCGCAAAACCACTCGTTCCACAGCCCTCGGCCGTCTTTCGTACGCACTGCTCCGTCACCATCACCGCATCGCGGCCGTATACCGTAACATAGCCGCCGTCTGCCATTCCGGCCAGCTCCTCACGTCTGAGCTCGTGTGAAAATGTGACCGCCGTCGCACCATTTTCCAAAAGCCAAGCCAGTGCTTCTTCGTTCATAACCGGCAGCGTCGTGTCCGTCACTACACAAACCGAAGTGCCAAGCTTCTCCTGCAGACGCTTCACATAGACGAGCTGATCCAAGGTTCTCACTACAATCCCCGAGATAGCACCCTCGCTCAAAAGCTTCGGCAGCAGCGCTTCCACCGCACTGCGGGTCACCGGCTTGCTCACGCGGGGTAGCATCACATATGCAGACTGCTCTTTCGCTCCGCAAAGAAGGTCAACGCAATCTCCGTCCATATCGATTGCGATTGCAGCATTCGCAGTATCGCTCGCGTAAACCTTGGCCTCCGCATACTGCTCCTTCGTCAACACGGAAATGAGTACCTTCGGGAGGTCGGATGTGGCCTGGGAAACCGGCTGAGTCGTTGTAACGCTCGTCGCAATCGCTCCGCTCGCGTCGTCCTCCGCCTGGGAGCCGTTCGTTGCAACCTCCGCCGGGGAGCTGTTCTTCGCAACCTCCGCCGAGCTTCTACGGTAATCACGAAGCACTTCCTCCTGATATGCCGCAAGCGCACGCCGACGTAGCTCATTTAGCTGAGAAACCGGCAAAAAGCAACCGTCACCGAGTTCTATCGTGAGTTCCTTCCACGCATACCCCGAATCGCCCGTCTTCATAAGCTGTTTGCGCACGGTAGCGTCCGTCGCCGGAGCATTTCCGGCCTGTTGCACAAGCTCGCCCGTCACATATGCCGTATAAGCTCCGTCCTCCGAGTACACCTGCAAGGACATATTGCCGCCCACCTCCGCGGAAAATACTCCGCAAAGCGCAATCGGCTTTCGATTCTCAATGTATTGCTCTCGTATCGACGCCAACAAACTGTCGTTGTGCATGCGATACACCTTAGCTGTCTGAGGCGTTCCACGCCATTCCTTCGCACGTGTGGCGGTAATGCGTCGATACTGCGTAGCATCGCCGTCCTTTGCCACAGTGAATTCTTTGTATATCGTCTCGTCCGCTCCGCGAAGCTCAAGCACATCGCCCGCGCCCAGACTCTCTGTAAACGTCACCTGCGCACTCAATCGGTTTCGGTCCCAAGTCAGCTTTGCGGCACCAACCTGCACTCCCGTATGGTTCGGTCGGCTCGTCGCCATCATAGCCGGTCCCTTTTCGTCAAATGCATAGCCGGAGCAGAAGCCTCCTCGATTGTAAAGCTCCGCAAGTCGACGCATATCGTCCTTCAGCTCGTCCTCGTGAGCGGCAACGTATCGTTCGTAGCCCGCCTTCCCGAGCTGCTGATAGCGGTCCACCCAACGCCGATAGATCGCCGTTACACCCGCCGCATATTCCGACCGCTTCATACGGCCCTCAATCTTCAGCGAATGAATTCCCGTCTCAAGCAATTCCCCGAGTCGCGGCAACAGGCACTGGTCCTTCGGACTGAGCCAATAGCTGTTCTTTCTATGTTCTACATCCGTAGAATAACTATATTCCTTTCGGCAAGGCTGCGCACATCTGCCTCGATTTCCGCTACGACCGCCGATCATAGAGGACATTAGGCACTGTCCCGAATAGCTGTAGCAAAGGGCTCCGTGAACGAAGATTTCAAGCTCTCTCCTCGACTGCTTACGAAAATGCTCAATCTCCGAAAGCGACAGCTCTCTGGCCGGCACAATACGAGTGACCGTATCCGGCAACAGCTCCTCCGCCAATGAATTCGTTATCGTCATCTGCGTACTGATGTGAATCGGTAGCCCCGGAAACAGTCTTCCGATTTCTCGCATCACACCATAATCCTGAACGATAACCGCGTCCAAACCGCGCTCGTAATACGGCGACAGATAAGCGAACAGTTCCTCCAGCTCCGTATCCTTGAACAGCGTGTTGACGGTAAGATACACCTTTACACCGTGCAAATGCGCATAATCGATTGCCTCCAGAAGCTCTTCCTCTCCCGGATTGTCCGCATACGCCCTGGCGCCAAAACGGCTGCCACCGATATACACCGCGTCGCAGCCTGCTTCAATCACAGCCCGCAGACCCTGTGCAGAGCCTGCAGGCACCAACAATTCGATTTTTCTATCTTCTACGATACCCATTCAACTCCGTCTCCAGTCGAACTACCTTCTTCTGCTCCTCGTGGTTGGCCTTGCGAAGCTTCTCGATTTCCTTCTCACGCTCGGCGCATTTTCCTTGCTCTGCAATCAAATCGTGCTTCAAGAGGAAGATTTCCTCGTCCTTGTCTTCCATCTCGTCCGTAATGTCCACCAGCTGCTGCTTCAGCTTGAAATATTCGTCCGCGAGGTTGATGTACATCAATACATTTTTCATATCGGGCTCGAGATTGCGATAGCCCTTCTGGTCCTTCAGCTCTGCGTACTTTGCATTGATGTGTGAAGCAACCTTCTGGAGATACTCCTCACTCTCGTATCCGGCAAGGTTATAACGCTTTCCGATGATGATGACTTCTGCTTCTGTCCGTTTGTTCATATCCTATTCCTCCAGTATCTCATACTTACTTCTCTTCGGTAATCATCTGCAATCCGAGATGCTCGTAGGCTTCCTTCGTCACCATACGGCCTCTCGGGGTACGTACAATCAAGCCGGTCTGTACCAAATACGGCTCATATACATCCTCTACCGTGCCGGCGTCCTCGCCGATGGTCGTAGCAACTGCTGCCGTTCCTACCGGGCCTCCGCCGAATTTATGTATCATCGTAAGCAAGATCTCACGATCGATGTTGTCCAGTCCGAGACGATCCACCTCCAAAAGGTCAAGCGCATATCTGGCAACCTCACCGTCGATTCGTCCGTCGTATTTGATCTGTGCGAAGTCACGCACACGCTTTAACAGGCGATTTGCAAGTCGCGGCGTACCTCTTGAGCGTCTTGCAAGCTCAAGTGCTCCCTCTTCGTCAATATCGACATTCAACACTCTTGCCGAATGCTGCACAATCAGGCTCAGCTCGCGCACCGTATAAAACTCCAAACGATTGACTACGCCGAAACGGTCTCTGAGCGGCGCGGAAAGCATTCCCGCTCTCGTAGTCGCACCGACGAGCGTAAACTTCGGAAGATTGAGTCGCACCGACTTGGACGCCGGGCCTCTGCCGATGACGATATCAATCGCAAAATCCTCCATCGCCGAATACAGCAGCTCTTCCACCTGACGATTCAGACGGTGAATCTCATCGATAAACAAAATATCGCGCTCCTGCAAGTTGTTCAGAATCGCCGCCATGTCGCCCGGCTTTTCGATTGCCGGTCCCGATGTCTGCTTCAGGTTCGCCCCCATCTCGTTGGCAATAATGCCTGCCAACGTCGTCTTTCCGAGACCGGGAGGTCCGAAAAACAAGACGTGGTCCAACGGCTCTTCACGAAGTCTTGCCGCCTCGATGTACACCGAAAGGTTCTTCTTCGCCTTTTCCTGACCTATGTACTCCGTCAAATACCGCGGTCTCAGCGAGCCCTCTATTACGGAATCCTCTACCGTCTTCTCTGTTGTGATAATCCTCTTAGCCATAGCTATCCCCTTACTTTACATATAACGCAGACTCTGTCCCAGTATCTCATCCACTGTCATATTCTCATCGGCAGGCACCTTCGATACCGCCTGCGTCGCCTCCGTCTTCGAATAACCGAGTGCAACGAGGGCAAGCACCGCTTCCTCCTTCGCCGTACTAAGCGCCTCTCCGGCCACTGCTGCCACACCCGCATCCAGGCGATTCTGAATGGTCGTCTCAAAGGATATCTTGTCCTTCAGCTCAAGCACAAGCTTGCTCGCCGTCTTCTTGCCGATTCCCGGCGCCTTCGAAATCGTACCGATGTCCTCGGCCAAAATCGCGAACCGCAGCGCATTTGCATCCAGTCCCGACAAAATGCCCTGCGCACCCTTCGGGCCGATGCCGCTTACGGTAATCAGCAGTCGGAACATCTCGAGGTCATCCCTCGTCAAAAATCCGAACAGTCCGATTCCACTGTTCTCACTGACATTCAAGTACGTATAAACCAACAAATCCGAGCCGATGGAAGGCAGGCGCGAAATGTCCGCCGCGGACATCGACACCTCATAGCCTACGCCCTGACAGTCAATCACTGCCGAGCTTTCGGTCACCATCGCTAACGCTCCTCGTACAAATGCTATCATATGCTCATCCTCATCCAGTGTATTTTTCGTAATGCTGTATTCGCACGCCGCTTCGATTTCGTCAACGAAGCAACGCGGCCTCTACCGTCGCCCTCTCCTACAGAAGCACTGCGTATAGATTCAAAATCGGCTGAATCATACGCCAAATAATCGGTCTCTTCATCCACTCCGAGTAGGTAATCTCCCTAGAGTCCTCGAGCGTGTGAAGGAAGTCGTCCTGTATCGTCTCCACGCAACGCTCGTCGCTGACCACAACGCCGTCCTCGTAATGCAAAAAGAAGCTTCGGTAATCCATATTGATTGTGCTTACGCAAGCACATCGCTCATTCATAATCACCTTCGAATGAATGAACCCCGGCGTATATTCGAAAATGCGAACCCCCGCGCGAAGCAGCGGACCGTAATTGTAGTTCGTCAATAGTTTGACCATCTTTTTGTCCGGAATACCCGGCGTAATGATGCGAACGTCCACGCCGGACTTCGCCGCATAACAAAGCGACTGCTTAATCTGCTGGTCCAAGATCAAATACGGAGTCGTAATGTACAGACATCTGCCCGCACTCTCGCAAATCTGCTGGTACGTATACTGTGCCGACTGCTCCTCCAAAATCGGACCGTCGGTGAAGAACTGACAATACGTCTTATTCTCGGGGAACATCGCATTCGGCATGTACGCATCGAACGCCTTTGCCTCCTCCGCCGTCCCGGTCACATTCCACATCTGCAAAAAGCTACGGCCAAATGACCACGCAACGTCTCCGCGGACGCGAATCGCACTGTCCTTCCACACTCCGAAGCGATTCACGATGTTCGCATACTCATCGGCCAAATTGATTCCACCGGTGTAAGCCGTCTCTCCGTCAATCACTACGATCTTCTGATGGCTCCGATAGTTCATGTACAGCTTTCCCGTGTACTTGTGAATCGGATTGAACACATGAATCCGAATGCCGTCCTCTCGCAGCCCCTGAAGTGTGTTCTCCGGCACACGAAACATCGTTCCGAAATCGTCGTACAAAAGCAACACCTCGACACCCTCAGCGAGCTTCTGCTTCAAAATCTCTCTCATACGGTCGAAAAGCGACCCTTCCGCCATGATAAAAAAGTTAATGAAAATGTACCGCTTCGCAAGCTTCATATCCTCAAAGATGGCTTCGAAGGCATCCTCGCCCATCGAATAATACGTCACCTGATTGTTGCGATACAGCGGAAAATGCTTTGCCTCCAGATAGCGCATCAATCTCGCCTGCTTCGGATACTGTTCCTCATATTCCTCGGGAACTCCGTCCCGATAATCGCAATGGGACAGATACTCCTCGTGCAACGGTGCAAGCTTCTGAATGTCACGCTGTCTCCACTTTGTCTGGCCCCACAAAAGATACATGAGATGACCGCTGAGCGGCAATATCAATACGAGCGTTACCCAGCCGATCTTATAGGCATCGCTTCGATTGTCGTTGACCAATCGCAAGATAATCAAAAGACCGGCCACTTCTACGATTGCATAGAAATAAACCGTCTGCTCACGCAACCACCATGCCAAGTCAATCAAGAAAAATATCTGAACGGCAACGAGCGTTGCGACAATGAGCGCACGCAGTATACTGCTTACGCGCCCCTTCCATATCCACCTGTTCTGTTTTCTCTCTCCACCACGCGCCATTACTTCCCCTCACAACGACGGCAATTCCGTCAACACACGACATTCTGCTAAATACTACTTTCGTAGAATGCCAATCCACCACACACATTTTTCATTACCTTTTAGTATACCATACTCTTCTTTGAAAATCACTCTTTTTTTCAAAATGCCCTGCGTTTTTTTCTTTACCGCCCGAGGCAAATGTGATAACATATCTCTGGGAGAACTTCTCCCGATATCGCGCAGAAAGGAGCCCTGTATGAAATACTTCGAAGACATTGTTCGGATACCCGAGTTACCATACCCTCTGCGCTCCGCCTGCGGTGACCGCGAGCCGGTCTTTTTCGATATCGAGACAACCGGTCTGTCCCCCCGATATTCCTACGTCTATCTCATCGGTTCGATTAGCCGGCGCGATGACCAATGGGTGTTACGGCAGTGGTTTTCCGAAGGCCCGGATGAGGAACCGGCCCTTCTCGAGGCATTTGCCCAAAGCATTTCGGACGGACAATTTCTCTTGCATTACAACGGTAGCTCCTTTGACCTTCCGTTTTTGGCACATCGTGCCGCATTGCACTCTCTTTCGCTGCATTTTCCTACAAAGGAAGAGGCGCTAGACTTGATGACGATTCTGGCCCCTATCAAGACGTGGTATTCGCTGCCGAATCGAAAGCAACGTACGCTGGAGCCGATTGCCGGCTACCGACGCGTTGACCCGTACGATGGCGGGACCTTGATTGCATTTTACGCCGAATACGTCGGCCGGGCGCGCTTTGATACCGACCGGGCAGAAGCCCTATTGGCCGATTTGCTGCGCCATAATCGCGAGGATCTTATGGGCCTCGCTACGCTTAGCAATCTATTCGCCGCCTCCCGGCTGCTCAAGGGGTCTTTCGAGAATTGCAAGGTAGTTGGCGAGCAACGTCCTGAGGACGACTGTATCACCATTGAGCTCGAGCTGAATCAGCCTTTGTCGGCTCCGCTGCAATTAACGTACGCATTGCCGGTGCCACTACAGCTGGCGCAAGCGTTGCCAATCGGGGAGATACATGTTTCCGAGGTTCCTGCGCTTCGTTTGGCTGCGAGCGATACCACTGCGACACTTACCGTACCGGTATTAAACGTAACCGCCAAGCATTACTTTGCGAACTACCGCGACTACTGCTACCTGCCCTTGGAGGAGCGATGCGTGCACAAGAGTCTCGCTTCGCGCATTCCTTCCGCGTACCGCATTGCCGCCACCAAAGAGACCGCCTTTGAAACCTTTCGCGGTTCCTTTCTTCCGCAATTCGAGACACTGCTCGAGCCGGTCTTCTGCCTAAAGCGAGAGGACCCGTTCACATTGTTTCCTCTTGCAGAGCTCGGCGCACATCCGGAGCAGCTTCCGGCATACGCCGCACAGCTGTTGCGAACGCTCGGCACCGCCGGAAGTCCCACTCCGAAGGATGCACACTGAAAATGAACAAAATGCGAGGGCCGACATACCGACGGCCCTCGCTTATTATTTCTACAACCTATTCGATTTTCCCTTGCAGCACCGGATTACTTCACGTTCTTTCCCGTGCATCACCGGATTACTTCACGTTCTTCTCCAGATACTCTACAAAGGCACATACGCCCTCGATTGCGTCCGATTCGCGAACAAACAGAAGAACATTTTCCTCCGTCTCAAAACCGGTCTTACGTCCATCGAGTTCAAGCAAGTAAAGATCCTTATACCTCTCCGAATGTTTGTCGTCGTCCTCCATGATCTGAGGCATAAACTGATACTCTTCCTTCGTAAGGCATATCGCATCCGCGTCAGCTGCCATCATATCCTCCAAAAGCAGAAGAAGATCTTTCATAGAAGCAATATCGTGGCCATCTGCGCAATAACAGCTATTCACAAAAATCTCAATCTC
>JAZODS010000084.1:0-2649 GCA_045597165.1 Lachnospiraceae bacterium
TGTCCTAAGTGTGGCGCGAATATGACCCTGCGCAAGGGCACTTGTGCCAAATGCGGCTTCGACATCGAAGTGAATCAGAAGACGCGCAAGATCTCGTGTTATTTTTATAACCTCGGTCTTGAGAAGGCGAAGATTCGCGACTTGTCCGGTGCGGTAGAGATGCTCAACCGGGCGTTGAAGATCAGCAAGAAGAACGTGGACGCCAGAAACCTGCTCGGCCTTGTGTATTTCGAGATGGGCGAGACGGTTCAGGCCATTCACCACTGGATTATCAGTAAGAGCTATCTGGAGGGCGGCAATCCCGCTGAGCATTATCTCGGCATTTTGCAGGCCAATCCGACAAAGCTCGATAACTTAAATGTAGCCATCCGCAAGTACAACGCGGCGCTTGAGCTTGCGAACAACGGCGGCGACGATCTTGCAATCATTCAGTTGAAGAAGGTCGTTTCACTCAATCCGAAGTTCGTTCGTGCATGGCAGCTGCTCGCACTCCTTTACATGCGTGCCGGGGAAAATGCTTTGGCAAGACGCTGCTTGAAGCGTACTCTGGCCGTGGATATCGCGAATACGGACTCCATTCGTTATCTGAAGGAGATTCGTATGATTAACCGTATGGAGCGCGGACTTCAGGTGACGATTCCCGAACCGGGCGAGGAGATGGATTTGTCCGAGCAGTCGGACGAGCAGGGCTCGAAGGGCAAGCGCGGCATTTTGCCGAGCTTTCAATATGAGGAGGACAAGCCGGACTATCGTGTGTTTATCAGCTTGGTAGTGGGCATTTTCCTCGGAATTATGGTGCTGTTCTTTATGGTAGTGCCGGGCGTTAAGATGGGCATGCGCGAGGAATTCAAGCAGACGCAGGCCGGCTACGGCGAGGAGCAGTCGCAATATCTCGCAGACATCGATGCTCTTGAGAAGGAGAATCAGTCGTTGCAGTCGAAGCTGGAGCTTCAGGAGCTGGAGCTCGACGGCCTTGAGGACGAGGTAGAGGAGCTCGCAGGCAAGGTCGGCGGTGTGAATATGTTCAACATGATGCAGTACTATCTGAAGCTGACGTCGCAAAGCAGCGTGTCTAAGGTGGAGCTGTACGTGCTGCAGAAGCGTTTGAAGGCCGTATCCGAGGAGGAGCTTAGCAACAGCTCCGCTCAGGAGATTTACGACCGCGTCGTTGCGGACTATCCGGACGCACTGACGGTAACAATGACAAGTACCGAGCTGTACCAGGAAGGTGCCGAGCTCTACTCCGCAGAGCGTTATTCGCAGGCGCTGGAGTTCTTCCAGTTCTCTTATGAGAAATCCGCGGACAACGAGAAGAACCTTTACTATCTCGCAAGAACGTATCATTTGCTGAAGGATACGGAGAATGCGAAGAAGCACTACAACGAGTATATGGAGCGTTTCCCCGAGGGTGAGTACTACGACACCGCGAACCGCTTCGCATCCGGACTATAATCGAAAAAACAAAGTAAGCTACGAAGGAAGAGAGATGCTAGGAAGCATTTCTCTTCTTTTTATGTGCGCGAAAATGCTCACAATAAGGCATATAGGTCTCAAAAATGAAGGAGGTAGGCTATGAAGGAAAAGCATCCGGCACAGTATATTGTGAAGGACAGAAGTCTGTGGATTCAACCGTTCGAGGACTTGGATCAGCACAACGTGGACCAGATACGCGAGCGAGTGGACTCTCTCGTTGCGGAATGTGACATTCAGGAGTTGATTTTCGACCTTTCGCGGGTGGAGTTTATGGACAGCTCGGGAATCGGAATGGTGCTCGGGCGGTATCGTCGCATGAAGCTGAAGGGCGGCTTCGTTCGTGCGACCGGCATCGGCAAGGCGGTGCATCGCATTTTCAAATATTCCGGTCTGTATCAGATCATCGAGACGGAGGCGGGATGAGCCATGCGGCGAGAACTACATAGAAATGAAGCGGACAATTGACATATTAGGAGGTAGAAAGATGGAAGGCTTACAGGGCACCTATCAAAATGAGGTGAGGGTCGTATTCGCAAGCAACAGCTGCAACGAGAGCTTTGCGCGAATGGTCGTGTCGGCATTTGCAACCGGACTGGACCCGACGTTAGAGGAGCTGGCGGACCTTAAGACGGCGGTTTCGGAGGCCGTGACAAATGCGATTATCCACGGCTACGCGGGCACGAGCGGCGAGATTCGCATGGGACTGTGGCAGCAGGGACAGAGCATTTTCGTAGAAATCGAAGATTACGGAGTCGGAATTGCGGATGTGAGCAAGGCGAGAGAGCCGATGTACACAACGAGCACGGACGGCGAACGCTCGGGCATGGGCTTTTCCTTTATGGAGGCGTTCACGGACTCGCTTGAGGTGGAATCGCAGCCCGGCAAAGGCACGCTTGTACGAATGAAGAAGACAATATCGGCGTAGAAGTGAGGGCGAGCGGTGGAAAATGAGAACCTGATTTTACGCGCGTCACAGGGGGACCGACAGGCACGAGATCGGCTCGTTCGGGAAAATACAGGGCTTGTGTGGAGCGTGGTGCGACGCTTCCTCGGGCGAGGACAAGAGGCAGAGGATTTGTTTCAAATCGGAGTCATCGGACTGTTGAAGGCAATCGACCGCTTCGAAATCAGCTATGAGGTACAATTTTCGACTTACGCGGTGCCGATGATCACCGG
>JAZODS010000085.1:0-16640 GCA_045597165.1 Lachnospiraceae bacterium
GCACTGGGCTCTTGCAGATAATACAGCCCCGCAAAATAATACGGATGCTTAGACGGTACATCACCATCGGTATAATAATACCCATTCGGAACCCACGGAACCGGACGTAATGAGAACGGAGAAATGCTTTCAAAATGCTTCGGCGTAACCTTCAACGAATTCGTACGAATCGCCGAGGATGCGCTGGTTTCGAAGCTCTTCACATAAGCATCGTACTCTTCGCCAAGCATGTCTTTCATGCGTGTCACATAGGTTTCAGGTAAGGAAATCATAAACTGTTACACCTTTCGGTATCAAAATGTATTCCGATTGCTAAAGCGACTGCGCGCGATAGCCTTCCGCGATAATGTCCAGCTCTGTTGCAAAATGCTTCAGTTTCTCGATGTTCTGCATCTGGTAAATGCGGAAAAACTCCTCTTGAATACGAATTGCCTCTCTTCTACTCGCAAGGCGATAGAGATTCTGTATCGTATTCAAAATATCATTGACGATTCTCTCTTCTTCGTATCGCATCTCTTTCGCGGCCTTAATTTCGTCACGAATGGATGACAGCTCTCTGTCGGTCTTAATCATACCGTCAGCCGTATGCATCAAGCGATTACTCAGCTCATCGGGAATGTTGCCGCGATACTTATACTGCAACGAATGCTCAATCGTCGACCAACAGTTCATGCCGAGCGTACGAATCTGAATCTCAGCGAACAGCTCCTTCGGGCCGTGAACCGTCTGTACAACGTATTGAATCTTAATATGATAACTACGATAGCCACTTTGCTTCGGTTCTGCAATATAATCGTCCTCGGAAATGATCTTCATGTCATTTCTTTTATGAATCATATCCACAACGTCATAGCAGTCCTCAACAAACTGACATACAATACGTACCCCCGCAATGTCCGTCATCTGCTGCTCGATCTCGTCGAGCGGAATCTTCTTTCGGTTTAATTTTTCTACAATGCTGGCAATCGACTTCACACGTCCGGTCACAAGCTCTATCGGACTGTAGTCGTTCGACTTGCGAAACGAATTCTGAAGATGAACGAACTTCACCATCAGCTCATCTACCGCAAGCTCATATGGCTCCAGCAATTCACGCCATAATTGAATCTCCATAAGCATTCCTTTCTCATCACGGAATCGTGATGCCCTCGGGAAGTGGCTTCTCATACAGAACATGATGCAAAATCGCTCGATTCGCATCGGCATCCGGTACAAGACAGTCGCCGACTCCTTCAATAACTTCTCCCTTATAATATCCCTTTGCCGGCATCTGAAGCGATTGCATTGCATCTGCGGGATGCTTTAAGAATGCTTCGATGCAGTAGGAAATCTGTTTCTCCGTCAAGCTACAGGTAATGACGGAAAGAATCTTTTTTGTTGTAGACAGCAGCTCCTTCTTGTCGCTGCTTTTATAACTATCGAACAATGCAGACAACACTTTGCGCTGTCGCAAAGTTCGACCGAAATCGTTGTTTACGGCCGTATCGCCGTCCATAGTAGGAACCTTTCGAACACGGCAATAACCGAGTGCTTGATTGCCGTTCAAACGATTCAAGCCCGCAACAACCGTACGATTTGCGGGATCCGAAATGTAATTCGTCGTGTTCAGGTACTTTGCTTCCTGCTCGGTCAGATGAATCTTCACACCGCCAAGCATATCGATCACGCTTTCGAATTCTTCGAAATTCACACGTGCGACACCATTGATAAAGATACCGTAGGTGTCTTGAATGGTGGATATCAACAAATCCAGCTTTCCATAGGCATATGCCGCATTTAGCTTCTTATGACCGTGACCCTCGATGGACACGTAGGTGTCACGCAAGAATGAAGTCATATGAATCGCACCGGTCTGAAGATTGTAGGAACAAAGCACAATGCTATCGGAACGTCCGCTGTGATTGTCGCTGTTTCCGATGCCCTCGATTCCGACAAGCAACACATTGACAACGTCTTTGCTGTAGGCGTAGCCTTCCGGTATCGACTCCGGCACATCAAACGTATACGTAAGCTCCTCTTCGGTAAAGCCATTGACATTTGCATCAATAAACGAAGCACCGAACTTAGCTAAGATCGTCTTCCAATAGCCCGTAATGTAGATGGTCAATATGAATACGCAACCAAGCAAAATGATAAACGTCGCCAGTCTGCGATAAAATCGCTTCTTCAGTTGCTTCTTCTTTTCAAGCTTTTTTTGACGTTTGCTATAATAGTAATCGTCATATTCGTCGAACGAGTCTTGTTCCTCAACGTAGGCATACTCGTCGTCATACGTACGCTTCGCCATAGTACTCCTCAATTCCGAATATTAATTCTTAAAGCTATGAATCGGCGCGGGAATTCTGCCCGTTCTTGCGATAAATGCATCGCAGGAGAAACGGTTCACCGGCATAATCGGAGCATAACCGAGAAGTCCTCCGAACTCTGCAACCTCACCGACATCCTTACCGATTACGGGGATCAATCTCACCGCGGTAGTCTTCTGATTGATCATACCGATTGCCATCTCATCCGCAATGATTCCGGAAATCGTAGTTGCCTTTGTGTCTCCGGGAATCGCAATCATATCGAGGCCGACAGAACAAACACACGTCATAGCCTCAAGCTTATCCAAGGTAAGACAGCCGGCATTCACCGCATCGATCATTCCCTGATCCCCGCTGACCGGGATAAATGCTCCGCTGAGACCGCCGACATAAGAGGATGCCATGACGCCACCCTTCTTTACCTGGTCATTCAGCAAAGCAAGTGCCGCCGTCGTTCCCGGAGCGCCGGGATATTCAAGTCCGATTTCCTGTAAGATCTCCGCAACGCTATCGCCGACTGCAGGCGTAGGTGCCAAAGAAAGATCGACAATTCCGAACGGAACTCCGAGCATATCGGAAGCACGCTTTGCAACAAGCTGTCCGACACGCGTAATCTTAAATGCCGTCTTCTTAATTGTCTCACACAAAATCTCGAAGTCCTTACCACGAGCCTGCTCCAAAGCCTTCTTTACAACGCCGGGGCCGCTGACACCGACATTGATAATCGCATCCGCTTCCGTAACACCGTGGAACGCGCCAGCCATAAACGGATTGTCATCCGGTGCATTGCAAAAGATAACGAGCTTCGCACAGCCGATAGAATCCGAATCCTTCGTCAGCTCTGCTGTACGTCTTACAACCTCGCCCATCATTCGAACCGCATCCATGTTGATACCGGTCTTCGTCGAGCCGACATTGACCGAGCTACATACGCGCTCCGTCGTTGCCAATGCCTCGGGAATGGACTCCATCAAAAGACGGTCCGCATTTGTCATTCCCTTGCTTACCAATGCCGAATAACCACCGATAAAATTCACACCGACCTCGTGTGCCACCTCATCAAGAGTCTTAGCCAATTCCACGAAATCGCTCGGAGTCTTACAAGCAGCCGAACCGATGAGTGCAATGGGAGTGACACTGATTCGCTTATTCACTACCGGAATGCCGTATTCTCTACCGATAGCATCACCCGTAGCCACCAAATCCTTTGCAAGGCGCGAAATCTTCTCCTTAATGTTCTTCTTCACAACCGAAAGGTCTTCGCTCATACAATCCAGCAGGGAAATGCCCATAGTAATGGTACGCACATCGAGATTCTCCTGCTCGATCATCTTATTGGTTTCCAATATCTCATTACGATTTATCATAACATATAACCTCTGATTCTATATTCCGTGCAAATGCTTAGATTCGGTGCATCATATCGAAGATGTCCTCAAGCTGGAGACGAATGATACATCCGATTTCCTTACCGACAGCATCCAACTCGTTGCATAAGGTATCAAAGGAGCAAACCGCATCCTGAACGTCAACAACCATAACCATGTTGAAATATCCACCGACAATTGTCTGCGAAATATCCAATACGTTCACGTTTCGATCAGCAAGGTATGTACATACCTTTGCAATGATTCCGACACAGTCTCTTCCCACTACTGTAATGATTGCTTTCTTCATAACGTCCTCTTTCCGCTGCAGTCGCAGCATTTTATTATATTTCGATACAATCCATCGGCACATCGCGTCCGGCAATAATCAGTTGCGGTTTGCCGGTCTCATAATGCCAGGAGCTTTCAATGGCATTCTTCATACATTGATATGCCAGCTCCGGATAATTGTTCTCTTTGCTAAGATGAGCAAGAATTACAACCTTCAATTGCTCATGCATCAATGAGCACAACAGCTCTGCAGAGTCATCGTTCGACAGATGACCGGTGCTACTGAGAATTCTCTGCTTCAGCACATAAGGATAAATGCCGACCAAAAGCATGTTGCGGTCATAATTCGATTCCAAATACAACACATCGGAGCCGCCGAGCGCTTGAATGATTTCCTCTGTGTAACAGCCCATATCCGTAGCGATTCCGATCTTTTTGTCCTCGCCGGACAACGTATACATAACCGGATCCGCCGCATCGTGCGAAATCGAATGGGCAACCACCTCGATATTGCCGATGGAAAACGGTTTGTTCGCCTCAATGGGAACAAACAAATCTCTCGGAATTCGTTCTCCCACACCGGAGCACAAAATGCGCTGCAACGTCTTATAGGTTCCGTAAATCGGTATTTGATATTTTTTCGACAGAACAGACAGTCCTCGAACATGGTCACTATGCTCATGCGTAATCAAGATGGCATTCAACTGACCGGGATCTATGTTGTTCTGAGACAGTCCGTCTACGATACGTTTTGTTGAAATGCCTGCATCAATCAGCAGACCGGTTGTGTTCGTGGAAAGCAACTCGTCCGGCCTCTGTACACCGTCACCGACGTAGATACAATTGCCGCTGCTTCCGCTCGCAATACTAAATAATCTCAAGTGCTTTTTTCCTTCCCGGATTCATTACTACAACATTTCTATTATAGCATTTTTTCGTGTAAAATGCAATCAAAATCACTGCCGGCTAGCCTTCCAGCACCTCTTGAATCAGCAGCTCAAGCTGCTTCACAAGCGTTCCTTCATCTTGTCCGGAATTCACAATGGTGCGGTTGCAATATTTCATAAATGCTTTGTCATCCGATTGGTTTGCAATCACTTGACGAATCTTTTCTTCCGTATAGCCTCGATCCTTTTTCAAGCGCTTCTTGCGCGTCCGAAGAGAGGCATACACAAACCAAAGTTCATCGCAAAAATCACGATAATTCGCCTTGTCTGCCAACGCGGATTCTACGAACACCAGTGAAATCCCTTTCTCGCGATAGCTCTCTATCTGCTCTTTGATTGCATGAATGGTCGCAGGATGAGTCAAGCCGTTCAAAAGAGTCAGCTTTTCCTCATCCGCAAATACAATCCCGGCCAGCTTTGCTCGATCGATCTGTGCATCGGGAAGTAAGATGTCCTCGCCAAATGCTTCAACAACCGCAACATAAGCTGCCTTCCCCGGATTCATAAGCTCTCGAGCAACGGAATCCGAATCAATCACGGGATATCCGAAATGCTTTTGAATACATCTGCACACATAGCTTTTACCGGTACCGGCACCTCCTGTAATACCAATCACTTTCATAGCTATTGTTCTCCAAATCGTTTATTTTGCATCATACCAGCTGTCGCCCACACACACCTCTACATCCAGAGGCACCGAAAGCGATGCGGCATGCTCCATAGCATCCTTCAGAAGCTCCTTTACTACCGGAACCTCATCGTGCGGAGCCTCCAAGAGAAGCTCATCGTGAACCTGAAGCAGCATCTTCGTCTTCAATCCACGCGACTTCAACTGTTCATGAACTCGAAGCATTGCAATCTTCATAATGTCCGCTGCCGTTCCCTGAATCGGTGAATTCATCGCCGCGCGTTCACCAAAGGAACGTTGCACGAAATTCGAAGATGCAATTTCGGGAATCGGACGTATTCTGCCATACAACGTAGTTGCATGTCCTTCCTGTCGAGCATCCGAAATCAACTTATCAAGGTATTGCTTTATGCTCGGGTATTTCTCAAAATAGCGCTGAATGTATTCGCTTGCCATCTTATTCGTAATGCCGAGATCCTGTGAAAGCGAAAAGGAACTGATTCCGTACAGAATTCCGAAATTCACAGCCTTAGCCGCTCCACGCTGCTCCTTTGTCACCTCGTCGTAAGGAATGCCGAACACCTGACTTGCCGTCAAGCGATGAATGTCCTCCGCATGCTGGTATGCACCAATCAACGTAGCATCTCCCGACATGTGAGCCATAAGACGAAGCTCAATCTGCGAATAATCCGCATCTACAAAGCTACAGCCTTCGGAAGGCACAAACACCTTACGAATCATTCGGCCGAGCTCCGTACGTGTCGGAATATTTTGAAGATTCGGATTCGTCGAGCTCAGACGACCCGTTGCGGTTACCGTCTGTTGAAAGGTCGTATGAATTCTTCCGTCCTTCGCAATACACGTCTGTAAGCCCTCAGCATAGGTCGAATACAGCTTCGAATAGTGACGATATTGCAGCACGTGCTCTACGATGGGATATTGCTCACGAAGTCCCTCCAGCACATCCGCTGACGTCGAATAACCGGACTTCGTCTTCTTTTTCGACGGAATGCCGAGCTTGCCAAACAAAATCTCTCCGAGCTGCTTCGGGGAATTGATATTAAACTTCTCTCCCGCCAAATCATAGATGAGAGTCTCTTCTTTCTCGCACATCTCATTCAGTGCGGCGGCAAATGCTTTAAGCTGTTCCAAATCCACTAGCACACCTTCGCGCTCCATAGACATAAGCACCCACGTAAGCGGCTGCTCGATATCGAAATACACCGATACACATTTGCTCAATTCAAGCTTTTCAAGCAGCATACTCGTAAGTTGAGCAGAAAGCTTTGCAATTCCGGCCATATCGGTGGAATCGATGGTGGCCGAACACCACTCCATCGCTACATTTGCCACATCGTGATGCGTAGCCAAAGGACGAAGCAGATAGTCAACCAACGAAAGGTCAATCAGATTCTTATGGTATTCAGGGAATAAGTCCGCATGCTCACGAATGGAAAAGCAACCGATTCTTCGCATTTCACAAAGCTCATATAAGCGCTCCGAAACAAAATCCTGTGAAATGAAATTCTCAAAAGCTATCACATATACGGCATTGTCACCGGCGGATATATACACAAGCTCCTGCTGTGCATCGTATGCCAAGCCAAGCGGTTCCGTCGATGACTTTAATGACGAAAACAGCTCCTCGGCGTCACTCAGGTCCGCGATTCTCTTGATTTCAAGAGCCTCTTCTTTTAAAGCATTTGATGTCGTCGGCAATGCAATTGTCGTAATCTCCAGCTCGTGAAGCACTTGTCGCAATGCATCCCAATCGATGTTTACTTCCAAATCCTCAAGTCGGTCCTCAATCGGAATATCGTTGTAAATCGTCGCAAGGCGTTCACTGAGAAATGCCGCTTTTTCGCCGACCAGCTCCGTATCGCTTTCCTTGCACAGATAATTGATCGGATTTCGCTTGATGCCAAGCTCCTCTTTCCAAAATGTCGCCAGCTCCTTAAGTCCGCCTTCACCTGCTTCGTGAATCGCGTCATACAGAGCGGAAACCGTACCGTAATGACCGATTAAAGCGGTTGCCGTCTGCTGTCCGATGCCCGGAACACCCTTAATGTTATCCGAGGAATCGCCTTGCAAGCCCTTCAAAGAAGGAACCGACTCCGGCAAAATTCCGTATTCCTTATGAATCAAATCCGGTGTCAGCGGAAACGTCTTCTCGGGACAAACCGTGACATCCTTCTTCATTCGATATTTTGCGAACAACTCATCGGCCTTAGACTGCGTGCTGTGCAAAAGCCAAATGGTCGTATTGTTACCGGCCAACTGCAAATAATCGTGGTCCTTTGTCATGATTCTGACCGGAATCCGATCCGAAAAGGTCTTGTTAAGCGAACCACTATAATCATCCGCCTCGTACTTAAGGCTCATATACTGCTTCACGCCGATTCTGGACAATACATCCTGGCACAATACGAACTGCTCCTTCAGCGGAAGCAATATTTCCGTACGATTTGCCTTGTAGTCCTCGTAAAGCTCTCTACGAAACGTATCTCTCGTCAAATCCCACGTAACAGCCAGATGACTCGGCTTCTGCACCTCGAGAATCTTAAGCAATGCACGCAAAAAACCAAACACGGCATTCGTGTACTGACCGGAGCTTGTCTGCATAATTCGATGAAAATGCTTCTCCTTTTCTTCCGGCGTCTTCGCAGCCAGCACAACCGGCGGAAGATTTCCGTAAAACTGCGTAGACAGCAGACTCGAACCATCTATTATCAACATAAAATCATTCATACGATGCTTACTCCATTTCAAAAGAACTAATTGCTGCCGCGACGACCCTCGCGAAGCTTATCAATGACACGATCGTTGTATTCAAGGATGCTATTGTAGACAGGATCGTAGCCGCTAGGGAAGCCATAGTGCTCAATACGCAAATCGGACTTCTCTCCGGCAGGCAAATACGGTTTCACGGGATCCTTTTTCGCCGAGAATCCAATCAAAATGCCGGCAACAATGAACAAAACCATTGCAACCGTACGCAACGTACGCGTATGGCGCTTGGCATGTACCAAGCGTTCTCGGGAAGCGATCAATCGTGCCTCCATCTCTTTTACATAGCTCTCGGAAAAATCTTCTCCGTCACTCAATTGACGAATCGCCGTGAGTATCGAATAATTCAACATCAAATCGTCTCTACACTCTTGACAGTGTTCGATATGGTCCAGATAATCCGGCAGAAACTCGTCGTCGAGCGCATCATTTATATATAAATTTGACCACTTCTGAACCTGCTGACAGGTGACTTCCGTGCGTTCATTTCGTTTCATAAAAGCATCCTCACAAAAATATTTAAATTAGGTGTTGCTTTTTGCAGTTTGGTGTGATAGAATATCGTTCGTCAGCGGATGTGGCGGAATGGCAGACGCAGCAGACTCAAAATCTGCCGAGTTCACGCTCGTGCGGGTTCAAGTCCCGCCATCCGCATAGGCAATCCTTTCGGGGATTGCCTTTTTTGTTGCCTTTTTTGCTTCTAATCCGTCGGCTCCACTCCGATAATCTTCTCATAAAGCTCCATTCCGTAGCCGGTCATTCCCGGTGCACCCTCAGTAACACGATAGGTACGCTCTCCCTCATTCGTGCGCTCCGCCTGCAAAAACTGCGTTCTCGGGAAGTTCTCCTTGTACGCCTTCTGTGCAAATGCATAAATGTGCGTTACAAAGAAGCAGGTGACACGATTGTCGAAGAATGCTCGGATGATATCGTCGGCCATCATAGCTCCCTCTCTCTCCGAGGTCGTCGCAAACGACTCATTCAAGAATATAATCGAGCCTGGCACCATGTGATCAACTATCTTACTCAATCTCGCAAGCTCCTCTTCCAGCTTACCGGCTGTCATCGTCACATCCTCATTGCGAACAAAATGCGTATAGAAGCCTTCAAACAGCTGCGTCTTCATGGATTTCGCAGGCACGAACATACCACACTGTGCCATGAGCTGCGCAATACCGATGCTTCTGATAAAGGTCGTCTTTCCACCATGATTCGTACCGGTAATCAAGTAAACAAGTGTATCCTCGCGGGTCAGCGAATTCGCCTCGGGGCGCTTCAACGTATGAATCGCAAAGCCCAAGTCATAAAAATGCTCTCCGGTAATGGCATGCTCCGTCTCCGTAATCTCCGGAAACGCCATCTCAAATGTCATACCATGCATATGAGAATGCAGGTTGCAGCAGCCATAGTAAAATGCCAGCTGATGACGCAACGACTCGAACAATCGGCTGATTTCCTTCGAGAAATCATCAAAGGACAGCGCAATATGCAACAATCCGGCATTTTCGAGTTCCTTACAGTCGCTCAAAAGCTGAATATTATCATACGAAATTCGAATCTCATTTTTCTTAAGTACCGTCGAAAAGAGCGACTCGATCTTGTCGAATTTGCGCTTGCTCTGGTACTCATCAACGTCATTTACAAGAAAATTCTCGCTCTTAAGTCCGCTGCCGATCTGGGCACTGATCTGAATCTGACCGCCCACCTGCAGTGCACGTAAGGTCTGCTTCTTCTGCTGAACGAGCAGCATAAATTCCGCATTGTACTCACGCAAGAACGTGTCATAGAAATCTCTGAATATCGCTCCGGTAAAGTTATTGTACGTGTCTACGATTTCGTTTTTCAGCTTCTCAAGTCCCTCTGTCAAAAGACTGAGCATCTCTACCGCATGAATCGCACGCACTGCAGGAAGCGGATTTCCGTCCTTGCTCATCTTCGTACGATAATTGCTCAAATCGGTTACGACCTCGGCAATCGTCGTATACAGCGAAAAGATCGTCTTTTTGTTGCGCAGAGCGTCCTTCAAAGCATTTTGACGATACAAAATGTTTTGACGATCGGTAAGCGGTGTCAGCATAATATTACGACACGTGTTGTATACATAACGGTCGTTCTTCGACATGATCTTTAAGATCGGTTCCAACCCAAGGTCGTCAAAAAGGTCGTTTTTGAACGGCGCCAAGTCTTTTTTATACTGAAAATCCGGATAATTAAGTAGATTTACCTTCATAATGTTCTCTCGTTTCTTTGAGTAATGAATTACTGCTTTCTCAAGCGATAATTGATGTGGCTATAATCCAGCTTGTACTTGTTCACAATGGAATTGGCAAATGCAATACCATCCGCCTCGCGACGTACAATTCGATACGTTCTGCGGAAGCTACCGTCCTCTACAACGGTTGCCACAAGACTCACGTAATCGTCGGAATCAAATGCAATCTCAAACGTATGGGTAACAAAGAAGCAAATCGCTCCGACATCCAAAAGCTTCGCCATCAAGCGTCTGCTCATTGCCAAAGCGTCCATCGTCGGTGCGGATGCGAACAGCTCGTTCATGATGACAACGCTTTGACCGTCAACCGTTTCGAGCATTTCCTTAAGGTGGTTCAACTCATTTTCCAGTCTTCCTTCCACACCGTAGTTCGTATTGCTGCACGCAAAATGCGTGAAGATGTGGCTCGTAAATGGAATCTTTGCAACACTGGAGGGAATCATAAGTCCCATCATACCAAGATACGTACACTGGCCAAATGCTCTGGCAAGCGTCGTCTTACCGCCTTGGTTCGGTCCGGTTACGATGATTGCCTTCTCAAAGCCGGCCTTCATAATATCGTTGAGCACGACCTCTTGTCCCAGCTTATGATTGCGGTGAGCAAGTACGATATCATAGCAATCGTCCAGATACAATTCTCTATCTTTAATGATCATCGGCATCGTAATCGGGAAACCATGCTCCTTCATCTGCTCCAAGTATTTGATATTCGCAAGATAGAACTTGAGCTCCAGCAAGAAGTCAATCAGCTCTTGCGATATAATCTCACGCTTAATGCCGCAAAACGTCTCCAAGTCACGGAACAAAACGCGATTCTGCTTTTGAAATTGCTGAAGAACGAAATTCTCCAACGGTGCCAACTCCATCGAATCGAACGGAGTTTCACGGAAAGGAACCGGCGTAGGATCCGCCTGACCCTGCTCAAATGCATTTCGAATCGGGAAGCAATAATCCTTGCTGTCATATAAGAAATCAAGCGTTGCGCGGTCTTTATTGATTACAATACGATAGCGCATGTTCTGAAATTCCTGATGAATCGCATTTGCCTTCTGGCGCAGCTTAAGCACCTCTTGTGTGTTCAACAGCTTATGCAGCTCCTGATGCAGTGAGTAAAATGCTCTGGCAGTCGGATGAATGGTATTGAAATCCACACAAAGGTTTTCGATTGTTTGATAAAACTGAAGAATACAGTCCAAACGCCATTTTGCCTTCTGAACCGAAGAGCTGATACTCTCGGAATACTGCTGATAACGAATGGCCGTTCCGATGCCGGACACAAAGCGCTGAAAGGCATCTCGCAATACCGGATTCAACAAATCACTGAAAATCTCTTGACGATACAAGGTCGTATCGTACGAATCGGTGAAGTAATGAAAGAACGGCAAAAGCGACTTGTCTTCCCACAAAGCCACTACATTGTCGGCATATTGATTTAAGTTCAAATCCTCAAAATAGCTTGGAACCTCAAGCTTTGTGACTTCCTCGTAGGTCAATCGATTGACCGGATGAAATAAACTTATCATAAGCAAATGCTCCTTTGAAAAAGCACCTGTTCCTACGCCACACCTTGGGCCGGAAACAGGTGCATTGTCTTATCGCAATATCAGTGTTCCGATTTTGGACAGGTTTGTATATGTCAACAACGTAGTGTCACTCCACTGTACAATGAAATCACGCTTTCCTTCGCCAAAGGAATCGTTGATACGTATATCGAGACCAACTACGGAATCTCTGGCGCCTTCTTCTAGTACAAATGCAATTGCAATCTCGGCAAGATAGCCATCCTCTGTTTCGATTACTTTGTAACGAATAAGATTCTCCGATGCACCATTTCCATATTGGATGTTACCATCTCGCGCAATCTGATAATGCTGATCACCTGTTGCATACTCTTCCGTCTTAGCATTGGATTCGTTAAAGAAGATCTCAATGCCATCCTTTCGAGTGTACAAATCGCTGGATACATCATACGTATCATCGGTCACCTTAACAAACAGATAAAGATATTCCGAATCCCACGCCGCTTTAAATGTTGCAGCCGTATCGGCATCGCCGAGAATCACATTATTCAAAGTAAACTCATTGCAATAGCTCCAAAACGTCTCTTCTCTGCCATCGATTCGAACCGTCGAAAGCTTTCCGACCGAAGCTTTGATGTCCGTCTTCGGAACGTAGTGCTCAACTTCTTCGTCCGGAGGAATGACCGTCATATACGGAGTCGGTGTAGGTGTACCGGATATCTCGGAAGTCGGAGTCGGCGCACTCGGGGTCGGCGTATGAGTCGCTTCGGGCGTTCCGCTCGGAGTATCGTCAGGCGAAGTCGTCGGTTCCTCTCCCTGAGTCGGAGCATCCGGAGTGTCCGTCGGAGGTTCCACCGGTGGCGTCGGTTCCTGTGGTGCTTCTGTAACAGGCGGTGGCGGAGTTGCTGTTACCGCATCGGTCGGTGGTTCCGCAGGCTGTGTCGGTTCCACCTCATCCGTCGGCGGAAGCTCAAACGTCTCTGTCTGTTCGCCGGGTGTGTTTGCATGTGTAATCGGCGGATTGTTCGCAATTACAGCAGATGCACAAGCACAAAGGACAAGCATTGTCACCAGCAATAAAATCAAATTCTGTCGAAATTGTCTCATGTAATACGATGCCTCATCAAAATAAATTCGTTTCTCAAAATCACTCAAAAACCAATGTTCCTACACCACGCAAATTGGTATCGGTGTAGCCGCTCTTATCGGACCATTGAAGCGCATGCACAAGTCTTCCTTTGTTCGCGTTGTTCACACGAACATCAAAGCCGATTTCGTGATCGTACTGACCGGTAATCGTCAAAAGCGGAATGGACGCTTCTACATAGTAACCGCCCTCAACCTCATAGGTTATCGCAAAGATACGTTCCGCATTTGCACCCGTACCGATGGAAATGACTCCATCACGGTTCACAACATAATACGCATCACCGACGGAATACTTCTTGTTCTTATTGCCATCCTCGTTCAAGTAGAATACAACGGAGTCTTGCTTCAAATACGTGCTGCCGCTCGTGTCCGGTGTGTCATCCAGAACATATACCTGAACGTACAAGCATTTTTCCGTCCAGAAGAAACGGTAGCTGGCTGTTGTATTGCCTTTGCCTCTCACCACGCGCTTGATTTCAATCGGAGTGGCACCATCCCATATCTGCTCGTATTCGCCGGTGAAACCGGGATACGTGCCGAGAGCGTCTCCGTCCACGTCCAAATCCACCGGATCCTTATACGGAATCGGCGTCGGCGTATACGTCGGTAAAATGGTTACCGGCTTTTGCTCTCCTGCCGGCGTCGGCGACGTCTTATTGCCTCCGGGCGCGGAGCAGCCGGTTAGCATAAGCATCACAATGCATAGTATAAAGCTTAATAAGCGTTGTATCTTGCCGTTACTCATCCTGCGTCCCTTTCTTCAAATGCTAATCGCAACCGAGCGATTGCCTTCTTTTCAATCCTGCTGACATAGCTTCTGCTAATCGAAAAAAGCTTTGCAACCTCTCGCTGCGTATATTCTCTTCCGCTATCGTGAAAACCGTAGCGAAGCTTAATAATCTGCAATTCCCGACTCGTAAGCACCTTTGCCATAATCGTTGTCAGATGGGAAATGTCTTCATCGCGAATCAGTTGATTGACATAGCTGATATCTTCACTCTCGAGAATGTCAAGCAAATGTATCTCGTTGCCTTCCTTATCGCTACCGATCGAATCATCCAGATACACTTCGCGATTTTGTTTTCTGCCGCTTCGTATTGACATCAAAATCTCATTGTCAATGCAGCGGGATGCATATGTCGCCAATCGACTGCCTTTCGAAATGTCATAGGAGTCAATGGCCTTAATTAATCCGATAATTCCGATGGAAATGTAGTCCTCTGCGTCGCGTTCCTGGAACCCGTACTTTTTGATTACGTGTGTCACAAGACGCAGGTTGTGCTTGATCAAAAGCTCTCTGGCTTCCGAATCACCGTCTTTCATCCGAATCAGTGCATCATGTTCCTTCTCGGGCGTCAATGGTTGGGGAAATGACCGCACCATACACCTCGTGAATTCACTGGTTTATGCTATGCCAAACGGACAAAAAACTTGCATTTCCATCAAAACGAAACGTTATCTACTAGGAATCGATACAAGCAGTATCGTTCATGCGCAATATGTCTCCGCTCTCGGGAAGAACTTCTGTCTTAATGCGAAGCTTCTGCTTCGGATGCGGACAGGATTCCATTGCGTTGCCTTCTTCATCGAGAATCTCTAAGACGGTCGTTATTGCATTTGCACCATCGGCCTTCATAAACTCGATTGTGTCGCCGACCTTGAATTTGTTGCGCTGCTCCAGTCCGAAATAACCGTCCGACGTAATGTCACCGGCGATTCCGAGATAGATTGCATTTTTCTGATATACGTTCTCATCGTAAATCTGTGCTTCGGAATCCGGCTTGTTATAAAAGAATCCGGTTGTAAAGCTTCGATACGTACAGCGACTAATCTCCTCGCGGTACCAGTCAAGATTGTCGTAATACAAGTCCGGCGAGGTAAAGAAATCGTCAATCGCCTTGCGATACGTTCTTGCTACGACAGCTACATACAAAGCGGTCTTCATGCGACCTTCAATCTTGAAGCTGTTGATTCCGGCTTGTACAAGGTCCGGAATATGCTCAACCATACATAAGTCCTTGGAATTGAAAATGTACGTACCACGGTCATTCTCGTACACGGGAAAATACTCGCCCGGACGATTCTCCTCCATGAGATAGTACTTCCAACGGCAAGGATGCGTGCAAGCACCCAAATTGGCATCGCGTCCGGTCATATAATTCGAAAGCAGGCAACGACCGGAATAGGAAATGCACATAGCACCATGCACGAACGTCTCAAGCTCAAGCTCTGCGGGAACATGCTGACGAAGCTCATAAATCTCCTTCAAGGACAGCTCACGTCCCGTCACAACGCGGCTCGCGCCCTGTTCATACCAAAAACGACAAGTCATGTGATTCACATTGTTTGCTTGTGTGCTGATATGAAGCTCGATGCCATCAGTCGTTTCCTTTGCAATCTGAAACACACCGGGATCGGAAATGATCAGCGCATCCGGCTTGATCTTATTGAGCTCGACAAAGTACTCTCGTACACCTTCCAAATCCGCATTATGGGCGGTAATGTTGGCGGTCACATACACCTTCTTGCCACGTTCGTGTGCGTAGCGTACGCCCTCCTCAATATCGCTCATCGTAAAATTCTTAGCCTTTGCACGAAGACTATACAGCTCGCCTCCGATGTATACGGCATCCGCGCCATATCGAATGGCTGTCTTTAGCACCTCTAGATTGGCTGCGGGAAGCAACAATTCCGGTTTCGTCATATCTCTTTCACCCTTTGAGTAAATGTGTATCAAGCTATCTTTGTACTGATCGTCATGCCATCTCCGAGCGGAAGCAATACACTCGTAAATACTTCGTCGTGAAACAGCTCCTGAATGTATTCTCGCATACGAAGATGAATCGTGCGGTCACGTCTTGTAACCGTGAATTTCGATTCGGCAAGACTGCCTTCCTGAAGGACATTGTCCGTAACCAATACTCCGCCGACACTCAAAAGCTTGCGAATGGATTCTAAGTATACGGGGTACTGTGCTTTTGCGGCATCAAGGAAGATGAAGTCAAACTGCTCGCCCTTTGCGACAAGCTCTTCTAAAATCTCTGCCGCATCGCCGCAAAGCAAGGTAATGTTCGCCTTAGGCTCGCCCTTTCTCGTGCGAAAATCAGCCAAATAACGCTCGATATTCGGTTCCGCAACCTCGATTCTGGCCGGAACCTTTTCAATCGTATACAAATCGGCCTTTCCGCCGGAGCATTCGAACTGAAAACAGCCCGAAAAACCGACAGCCGTGCCGATTTCAAGTATTCTTTTATAGTTTTTTGATTTGTACAAAAAACGAAGCAAGCCCTGTGCTTCTTTTCGAATTACAGGGACCTTCGTTTCAACAGCGTGATCATATATTTCTTGTAATACATCCGGCAAATCCGGCTCT
>JAZODS010000086.1:0-2157 GCA_045597165.1 Lachnospiraceae bacterium
ATCGTTACTTGCATCGAATCGTTTCTCATTATGACGATCGATAAGCGCTTTATCCTGCAAAACCTTCTGATTTCGAATCTGAGCTACTTCGGCAAAAACATATTGCTGAGCGCCGGGTTTATTCTTATGCACTTCTATGTAGAGAGTAAGGTGGTGGTGACGGTAGCAATGGTTGTGGCATTTGCAATTGCCGCTATTTTGATCGTGGACTATTATGTGAACCTCGTAAATGTCGCGCGAGTGCATAAAAAGGCGGCGAATATCTTGGTTGTCATTCTTTCGGTGCTGGCCATATTGTCAAATGCTCTTGTACGTTTGTAGGGGGACACCGACAGTCGACGATTGCTCGTAAGAAATCCGTGAGACCGAAGGAAGAATGGAGCGAAGAATATGGAGCTGGTGATTAACAACCTGACTTACGCCTACATACAGCAAGCGGCCAATGTGTTTGAGACGGCTTCATGGAAGCTTGCGAAGCCGGGCATTTACTCAATCGAAGGTAAAAACGGCAGTGGAAAATCAACGTTGTTTAAGATCTTGGCCGGCATCATCGATGTCCCGTCGGATGCGGAAATCCGGTTGAATGATAAATCCATGGGAGATAGAAAAATCGGCGAGCGTGCATATAAGAGCGTAGTGGGCTATGTCCCGGATACGCCGATTCTGTTTGACGAGCTTACGGGGGAGGAGCATGTCACGCTGTTCGAGGAGCTCTGGGAAATGACTCGCAAGGAGCGGGAGGAATACGAAGGCAGAGTGTACGCCTTGGCACAGGAGATGGGGCTGGACCGATTTTGGAAGCAGAAGGTCAGAACATTTTCCTTCGGAACAAAATATAAGCTCTTTTTTGTGTTGATGTTGTCGAGGGAGCTTCGGCTATTGTTGCTGGATGAACCATTTACTTCGCTGGACGCAAAATCACAAGAAATCGCCATGGGGCTTGTTTGTAGGGTGAGCAAAACGGCGATAGTGATTCTTTCGAGTCATCAAAAAGAGGTGATTGACCGACTTTCAATCGGTCGGTATGTAATCGAAGATAGGAAGATTAAAGGAGTAGAGGCAGATGAAGAAATTTTGGTTGATTTGCTTGGGTCTTGAGTTGATTGCCATCATCCTGGTGTTGGCAACCGGTCTCGTTGCCAGATTGATTGGAAAGTGCCTATTGGCGTTCTTTGCGGCTATGGCGGTTTCCTCGCTGATGAAGATGTTTGTCAAGAGGGAAGACGAGAGGAGTGACGAAGGGAGAGAAATGTAGGGACGAACGTACTGAACAACGTCGGATGAGACAAGTAGCGACAGTTGAGGCATGACCTGCCGAAACCGATTGCTTCGGAGGGATTTTGGACTCGACGAAGTGGTGCGATTCTGCTATAATGCGAGTATGCCGCTTTGTCCGAATACTGACCGGAGAGTTGGGAGTACATAAGGAGAGAGAAATATGAGTTCATTGTTTGCTACAACGAGGAATACACGCGCACTTCCTACGGGGACGCTGCGCTTTATTCGGAGTGATGCCCCTCTTCTTTTGACGGAGGAAGAGATTCAGTGGCTTTTGGATAACAAGATAACAACACTTGTGGATCTACGTTCGGAGGAAGAGGTTGCGAGGCGTCCGTGCCCACTTGCATCAAGGGGTGGATTTCGTTATGTGAATCTTCCGGTTACGGGTGGTGGAGATACGCCGAAATCGAGAGAGCATTTGCATGAGGTGTATGTCGGTATGGTCGATGAGCAGATGGAGCTTATCATCGATACGATTATGAAGGCCGAGACAAATGTGCTGTATTTTTGTACTGCCGGCAAGGATAGAACCGGAGTGGTTTCCGCAATATTATTAATGTGCATGGGTTATGTCGATGATGTGATTGTAGAGGATTACATGCAATCGAAGGACAATTTGATGGACATGCTCACGGCTTATGTGAAGGAACATCCGGAGGTGGAACTCGATATCATCGTTCCACGTGAGGAGAACATTACGCGGGTGCTTGAGCATTTGGCGAAGAAATCACTAGAAACGGAGGATAAGTAATGCTGAGATTGAGACCGTACAACAAAAAGGACGCGGAGCACATCGTAAAGTGGATTGGAGATGAACTTGCATTTCGCAGATGGAGTGCCGATCGCTATGACCATTTTCCAATTAGTGCTGAGGAT
>JAZODS010000087.1:0-6409 GCA_045597165.1 Lachnospiraceae bacterium
GTTGTTCACAACGTCTGCCACACTGTTAATCAACTTAATGATTGCCTTCGCTCTGCGGTAGCCCGCACTGGCCTTTGCACCGAAGATAAAGGTTCTCGGATAGAAATCCATTCCCGGGTTCATGCGAAGCACGTTGTACAGGTGCATCACATGCAAAATGTTCAGCAGCTGGCGCTTGTACTCGTGAAGTCGCTTTACCTGTACGTCGAAGATGGAACGAGGGTCTACCTCAACGCCATTGTGCTCGCGAATATACTCAACCAGACGAAGCTTGTTCTGATACTTGATGTTCATGAACTCCTTCTGGCACTTCTTATCGTCTGCGTAGATTGCAAGCTCCTCGATGTGTGCGAGGTTCGTAATCCACTCGTCGCCGATCTTGCCGGTTACCCACTTTGCCAACAGCGGATTGCCGTGAAGCAGGAATCGTCTCTGGGTGATACCATTTGTCTTATTGTTGAACTTCTCAGGCCACAGCTCGTAGAAGTCCTTCAGCTGCTCCTTCTTGAGAATCTCGGTGTGAAGTCTTGCAACACCATTGACCGAGAAGCCCGCAACGATTGCGAGGTTCGCCATACGAACCTGACCGTCCATAAGGATCGCCATCTTCTGAATCTTCTCGTAGTTGTTCGGGTACTTCTCCTGAATCTGTGCTACGAAGCGGTGGTTGATCTCCTCCACGATCTGATAGATTCTCGGAAGCAGACGAGAGAACAGCTCAAGCGGCCACTTCTCCAACGCCTCGGACATGATCGTGTGGTTGGTGTAAGCACAGCATCTGTTCGTAATGTCCCATGCCTCGTCCCAGCTGAGATAGTAATCGTCCATGAGGATACGCATCAACTCGGGAACCGTAACGGTCGGATGGGTATCGTTGAGCTGGAATACTACCTTCTCGGGCAAGCCGTGAATGTCATCGTGCAGCTCCATGTATCTCTTAACCGCACGCTGAATGCTGGCCGATACGAAGAAATACTGCTGCTTCAGACGAAGCTCCTTACCGGCATAATGATTGTCGTTCGGATAGAGCACCTCGCAAATCAATCTCGCAAGGTTCTGCTGCTCCACTGCCTTGTGATAATCACCGCGGTCAAAGCTCTCCAAATTGAAATTGTCAATCGCCTCTGCATCCCAGATACGAAGCGTATTTACCACATTGTTGCCGTAGCCTACGATCGGCAAATCGTACGGAATGGCTCTTACGGACTGATAATTCTCCTGCGTAAAATGCTCTCTTCCGTTCTCGTCTCTCGAATAACGTACATTGCCGCCGAACTTAACCTCACAAGCATACTCGGGGCGCTTAATCTCAAACGGGTTACCGTCACGAAGCCAATCATCCGGACGCTCCACTTGGAAGCCGTCCTTAATCTCCTGCTTGAACATACCGTACTTGTAGCGAATGCCACAGCCGTATGCCGGATAACCGAGCGTTGCAAGGGAATCCAAAAAGCAAGCCGCAAGACGTCCGAGACCACCGTTACCGAGTGCAGCATCGGGCTCCTGATCCTCTACAAAATCGAGGTCAAGGCCGAGCTCGTCGAGTGCCTTTCGAATCTCCTTATTCGCCTTCAAATTGATGATGTTGTTGCCAAGCGCACGACCCATCAAAAATTCCATGGACAGATAGTAAACCGTCTTCGCATCGGTACGATCGATCTCCTTCTGCGTAGCCGCCCACTGGTCCACAATATAATCCTTTACCGCAAATGCTACAGCAGTGTAGATCTGCTGCTGAGAAGCGTCCTCTACCGTTCTGCGGTAGAAGGTCTTCAGGTAATCCTGAACGCTCTTCTTAAATTCTCTCTTATTGATCTGCATCTCTTTCCTCTTTTCTTTCACAAACCCTTCGGTTCGTAATGTTCACCGGTCGCACCCCGCGACCCGGCGCAATGCCATATACCGTTCCCTTGTTAAATCCAATACGAACATACTATATCATAATTCAAGGCCAAGTTCCATAAGGAAATGTTACAAAAAACACTCTCAAACGTTTTGGCCCGTATAACATATTGAACAGTAAAATAGCCCGTCATTTTCCCTTGTAAAGTGCGCAACTTCGCAGAAAACGGCGCGAAGCTCTACTACGCTCCGCGCCGACTCATTGTATTCGTTATTACAGCTTCTGTACCGAGATTGTGACATCCTCACCGTTGATATTCCATTCCTTGCTGTAGCCGTCATTTGCTACGAAGGACAGGCTGTCTGCCAATACGGTCTTCTTGATGATTTCCGCATTTGCATTGCAGATTGCCTCCAGCTTATCGTTGCCGACAAGCGCGAGTGCGATGTGGTCCATAACCTCGAAGCCTGCTTCCTTACGCATCGTCTGTACCTTGCTGATGACCTCACGAACAAAGCCCTCTTCGATCAGCTCGGGCGTCAGGTTCGTATCCATAACGACGGTAATGCCGTAATCGGAATCGGACACATAGCCCTCGGTCTTCTGGGACTCGATCAACAAATCCTCCTCAGCGATGCTTTCCTCTACGCCGTCCACTACGATGGTGATGCTACCATTTGCCGAAAGCTCTGCCATCGCCTTGCTGCCGTCGAGCTCTGCAAGGAGATTCTTCACAAGACCGATGTTCTTGCCGAAGCGCTTGCCGAGCGTCTTGAGCTGCGGCTTGAAGGAGTAGGAGGTAAATGCACTGACATCCTCCGTGAACTGCACTCCCTTCACGTTCAACTCATCCTCGATGATCTCCTGATAGAAGCTGTTCAAGCCATCCTCCATCTTTACATACATCGTAGCGATGGGCTGACGCTGCTTGATGTTCGAAGCATTTCTACAAGCACGGCCGAGAACGACGATGTCGAGAACCTTCTTCATATTTGCCTCAAGCTCTGCATCGATCCATGCCTCGTTCGCCTCCGGGAAATCGCACAAATGCACGCTCTCCGGTGCCGTTGCATCCAAGCTGCATACGAGGTTGCGATAGATGTCCTCGCTCATGAACGGAATCATCGGTGCTGCCGTCTTTGCAATCGTTACAAGGGCGGTGTACAAGGTCATGTAAGCATTGATTTTGTCCTGCTCCATGCCCTTTGCCCAGAAACGCTCACGACCGCGGCGCACGTACCAGTTACTCATCTCGTCGACAAATGCATCGAGTGCTCTTGCCGCCTCGGGAATTCTGTAGTTGTCCAAATGCTCATCCACAGCCTTTACCGTAGTGTGCAGACGGGACAACAGCCACTTATCCATAACGGACAGCTTGTCGTACTCCAAAGCATACTTGGTTGCGTCGAAGTTGTCGATATTTGCGTACAGTACGAAAAATGCGTAGGTGTTCCACAGCGTACCCATGAACTTACGCTGACCCTCCTGTACCGCCTTGCCGTGGAAACGGTTCGGAAGCCAAGGAGCGGAGTTGATGTAGAAGTACCAGCGGATTGCGTCTGCACCGTAGGTCTCCAGTGCATCGAACGGATCTACCGCATTTCCCTTACTCTTGCTCATCTTCTGACCGTTCTCGTCCTGAACGTGACCGAGAACGACTACATTTTTATAAGGAGACTGGTTGAACAACAGCGTAGAAACCGCCATGAGGGAGTGGAACCAGCCACGTGTCTGGTCGACTGCCTCGGAGATGAACTCCGCGGGGAACTGCTGCTCGAACAGATCCTGATTTTCAAACGGATAGTGATGCTGTGCAAAAGGCATTGCGCCGGAGTCAAACCAGCAGTCCAAAACCTCGGGAACGCGCTGCATCTTCTTACCGCACTCCGGACAATTCAACTGAATCTCATCGATGTACGGACGATGGAATTCTACGGTCTTTGCCTTCTCGTCGCCGCTCATCTCGAAGAGCTCCTGACGGCTGCCGATGCAATGACGGTGACCGCATTCACACTCCCAGATGTTCAGAGGGGTGCCCCAGTAACGGTTGCGGGAGATTGCCCAGTCCTGAATGTTCTCCAGCCAGTTGCCGAAACGGCCCTTACCGATCGACTCGGGAATCCAGTTGACCGTGTTGTTGTTGCGGATCAAATCGTCGCGAACGTCGGTCTCCTTGATGTACCAAGACTCTCTCGCATAGTAAATGAGGGGCGTGTCACATCTCCAGCAGTGCGGGTAGCTGTGCTCGAACTTCGGAGCGTCGAAGAGAAGTCCCTTCTTCTCGAGATCCACAAGCACCAGCTTGTCTGCATCCTTTACAAATACGCCTGCGTAGTCGGTCTCTGCGGTCATCTCGCCCTTGCCGTCTACCAGCTGTACGAACGGAAGGTCGTAGGTTCTTCCTACCTTCGCATCGTCCTCACCAAATGCCGGCGCAATGTGAACAACACCGGTACCGTCGGTAAGCGTTACATAGCTGTCGCACGTTACGAACCAAGCCTTCTTGCCCTGCTTTGCGCAGATGTCATTTGCAAAATCAAAGAGCGGCTCGTATTCCTTGTACTCGAGATCCTTGCCGACATAGCGCTCCAATACCTCGTAAGCAGCCTGTGCCTCTACGCCCTTCTCGGGGTCTGCCTTTACCGCAAGCTTGCCGAGTACGGTGCTGCAAAGAGCCTCTGCCATGTAGTAGGTGTAGCCGTCCGCAGCCTTTACCTTCACGTAAGTCTCAACCGGATTCACGCAAAGTGCCACGTTCGAAGGAAGCGTCCAAGGAGTCGTCGTCCATGCGAGAATGTAAGCGTCCTCATCCTTCACCTTAAAGCGAACGATTGCAGAGCGTTCCTTCACGTCCTTGTAGCCCTGCGCAACCTCTGCGGAGGAAAGGGGCGTACCGCAACGAGGGCAGTAAGGTACAATCTTAAAGCCCTTGTACAAAAGACCCTTGTCCCAGATCTGGCGAAGAGCCCACCACTCGGACTCGATATAGTCATCGTGATACGTTACATACGGATCGTCCATGTCTGCCCAGAAGCCAACGGTACCGGAGAAATCCTCCCACATGCCCTTGTACTTCCACACGCTCTCCTTGCATTTGCAAATGAACGGGTCCATACCGTAAGCCTCGATCTGGTCCTTTCCGTTGATGCCGAGGAGCTTCTCCACCTCGATCTCTACGGGAAGACCGTGCGTATCCCAGCCTGCCTTACGCGGAACCATGCAGCCCTTCATCGTGCGGTAACGAGGAATCATGTCCTTGATAACACGCGTCAACACGTGACCGATGTGGGGCTTGCCATTTGCCGTCGGCGGGCCGTCATAGAAGGTATAGGTCGGACCGTCCTTGCGGTTCTCCATACTCTTCTCGAAAATGCGATTCTCCTTCCAGAACTTCTCCACCGCCTTCTCGCGGTCAACAAAATTCATTCCGGTGTCTACTTTGTTGTACATATCTCTTACCTCCCTAATGTGCAGCCAGCACGAAGTGTATATTTCATTGCAACATCCGTTGCAATGAAAAAGCCTCGTTCCCCAAAACGGGAACGAGGCATATATGCTCATAAAACCACCCATTTTGCGTACGCCGGCCAATCCGGTTCATACGTGTGCCCTGTAACGGTGGCCTCCGGCTCGGACTACTGAATCTCTCGTTCGCCCTCGCAACTCCGAAGTGATCTTCCGCCTCACGTACTCGCACCGGACTCCCACTGTCTCCGGCTCGCTGCGCCTTTCCTATGAAACGTACTGTCTTCGTCAACGTCATTTTTCTTCTATAAAACCATCGAGTTTCCTCTAGTACTGTCCAATATAGTATAGAACCTCGCGGTTGTCAAGAGGCATTGTATCATTAATTTATTAATCGATTCAAATAATCGTAACCAAAGCAATATCTTTCGATAAAGTATTCGATGTCACCATCAAACCCCTTTGTAAATCCATATTCTACGCAGATACAATCCTCTTTCAGTCCCGTAAAGGTTCTCTTCACGTCCACAACATCTCCGGCAACAAACTCCCGGTGGTCTAACAAGGTTCCGTCCTTTTTGAGAAATCTCATGTAGAGCTTTCCGCTCTCCACCTTTCCTTTTATGGAGACCTCTATCTTTCGCATATAATACGTTGCGTACGTCTCGTCTTTCTCATGTTCCCATCCATCGATGAATTTCGCGGACTCAACAGAAGATTCTCCTATCTCCTGACCGCTTCCACCATTTCTGTGATACGAAAACATCCACATGCAGCCCAATGCCGCAACAACCAATCCAATGATAAAATACACCCATTCTCTTTGGTCTATATGTATCGTCCGCATTTTATATTTCCCCCGTAACACACATACACTTTCACGAAAAGCAGCAGCTTTCGGACACTTCCTCTAAGCGCCTCAACCTCTATATCACCTAAGCACCTTAATCCTTATGCCGCCCGAGCTTCCTCCAATACCGCAGCAGGCTCACGCCTCCGGTAATCGTCCACGTAAGGCCGGTTGTTATCCAGATACCCCATTTGCCAACGGACGGAATCATCGTTACCGGCTTTGCAATACCGATACGGCAGCCGAGCTCT
>JAZODS010000088.1:0-10649 GCA_045597165.1 Lachnospiraceae bacterium
TCCAAAACTCTCATCGTCGCTTCTCCTTACCAATTCGTCCTTCTTCTCATCCACGCAATCGCCAAGCGAATCCACTCGGACGCCTCCGGCACAATCTGATGCTCGCCGTCCGCCACCTCGAGGTTCGCCAACGAAAGTCCGTGCCCGCCCCTCGGGAAAATGTGCAGCTCATAGGGCACCTTATTCTCCGTCAGTGCCGACGCATAGCGCAGTGCATTTTCCACCGGTACACAGTCGTCATCGGCGCAGTGCCACAAAAATGTCGCGGGCGTGTCGGGGCGCACCTGTGTCTCCAGCGTCAAAAGCGACAGCAGCTCCGGGCTTTTGTCAAGCGGAGTAATGTTCTCAATCGAGCCGCCGTGTGTCTTTGCGCCCGTCGTGATAACCGGATAAGACAGGATTGCTCCGTTCGGGCGAATCTCCGTGTCCTGGCCAAATGCTTCGTACAGCCACGGCTTGTTCCAATGCACGCACAGGCTCGCCGCAAGATGTCCACCCGCCGAGAAGCCGGCAATGTAGACTGCGTCCTCGCGAATGTACCACTCATCCGCTCTGCGACGAATGTACTCCATCGCGCAAGCCGCCTCCAAAAGTGCGGTCGGGAACTGCTTCTTCACACAGCTGTAGCGCAGCACAAATGCCGGAATGCCCGCATTTGCAAATGCCAGCGCAATCGGCTCAGCCTCTCTGTCGGCGCAAAATTCATACGCGCCACCGGGACAGATGAGCACCGCCGGTCTGCCGAGCTCCTTTCCCATGTCAAAGGTCTGACCGATATAGCTTGTGAGCGTCGCCTTGCAGCCCTCTGCCGAGACGCCGACCCTTTCATAGGGTATGTCTAGGGTTATCGTTTCATGTATCATCTGTAAAACTCCTGTGCCGAGTAATCGCTCCACTGGCCTGCACTGTCGGGCACGACGCCGACACCGAGACGCGTGTAGCTGCTGTTTATAATGTTGTTGCGATGTCCGGCCGACTTGATCCAGCCCGCAACGAGACCTACGCCTCCGCTCACGCCCATGTAGTGGCCGTAAGTCACACCATTTGCCGAAAGGTTTTCACCGGCGCTACGATACGACACACCGGCAGCCGTCAGACGATCCGCAAAATACGTGCCGTCCGCCTCGTGGCTGAAGATATCGAGGTCTGCCATGACCTCACAATAATCCCGTCCCGCATTTGCCGCCTTGTCGCACCACGTAAGTGCCGCCAAGCCGTACTGCGCACGGTAGGCATTCGTAATATCCAGCACCTGCTTCTCGATTGCGGAAATCGCGCTTGTTGTCATAGAGCCGATGCCCTTGTACGAAACGTCGGACTTCATGCAATAAACCGCATACACCGTGCCGTCGCCGTTGTGATCAATGAACACCGAAATGTCCGTGCTCGATTTCGTCGTCACAACCGCTCCGTTGTTCGAATAGAAGGAATTCGACGTCGTCACGGAGGTGCCGAGTGCGCTATTGACCGCTGCCAGCTTCGAGTTCGTGTCGATTCCGTAATAACTCAGCGAATTGCTGCACACAAAAAATCCAACAACCTTGTTATTCGTATCCACCGCAACCATCAAGAAGTTGCTGTAGTCCTTATTGTACACGAGGAAGCTAAATCCGCCCTCGCCCGAATCGGTACGTGCCGGCGTGCCAAATGCACTCGTTACCGTCGACTTGCTATCGCCGATTGCCACCCTCTTTCCGTTCAGGGAAATGCTCGTTAGACTCTTCGCCGGCGTCGGCGTTGCCGTAGGCTTAGGTGTCGGAGTCGACGTGGGCTTATTGGTTGGCGTTGCCGTAGGTTTTGGCGTTGCGGTCGCCGTCGGTTTCTTTGTAGGGGTCGCCGTAGGCTTTGGCGTCGAGGTCGCCGTCGGGGCCTTTGTAGGGGTTGCCGTAGGCTTTGGTGTCGAGGTCGCCGTCGGAGCCTTCGTCGGGGTTGCCGTGGGTTTCACTGTCGGCGTTGACGTAGGAGCCTCGGTCGGGGCGTTCGTCGGCGCCGTTGTCGGAGTATTCATCGGAGCCTCGGTCGGGGCGTTCGTCGGGGCATTCGGCTCCGTAATTCCCGGAACCGGTGTCGGCGTCGCCGTAACTTCCCCCGGCTGACTCGGCATTATCGTCGGTTTCAACGTCGGGCTCGGTTGTTGTCCCGGCACTTCCGTAGGAGCCGGCGTCGGCGTTCCCATAACTTCTCCCGGCTGACTCGGCGTTACCGTCAGCTCTTCTGTCGGGGTCGGTTCCTTCTCAGGTCCTCCCGGTGGTGTCGTCACATCCGCATCCGGAGTAACGGACGCACTCGGAGTAAGCCCATCCGTGGGATTCCCTCCCTCGGTAGGCGTCTTATTCACTTCTTCTGTCGGGCTTGGCGTCTCAGCGCCCTGCGTTACTGTCGGGCTATTTTCCTGCGATCCGGGAACATCCTTGACCGAGCAGCCACAGCCCATCAACATCAGCGCAATCATCACGATTGCAATCAAGCGATAGTATCTTCTCATTCTCCACCTCCACAGACACATAGACGGTGTCTATTCGGATTATAACACAACTGCGCCTTCAATGCCACCCGAAAAACGTTCCATTGACATTTGGCGCGAACCTACGTATCATAGAATCTAGTCAAATGTACAAAGGAGAGACGTATGAAGGACGAATGCCTCATTTGCGGTGCACCACTGAGATACTATAAAACCGATCAACTCATGGAATGCGCAATTTGTCACAAGCAAGAGCATAGCAAGACAGCCTGCGAGTCCGGTCACTATGTTTGCAACGAGTGCCACACGCAAGGCATGGACAGCGTCTTCGGCATTTGCCTTGCCGAGACGTCCAAGGATCCGATTGTCATCGTTCGCAAGCTGATGGCCCTGCCATTTTGCCACATGCACGGGCCCGAACACCACGTGCTCGTCGGCTCCGCCCTTCTGACCGCTTATAAAAATGCGGGTGGGGAGCTCGATTTGCAGAAGGCTCTTGCCGAGATGCAAGCAAGGGGCAAGCAAGTACCCGGCGGCGCCTGCGGCTTTTGGGGTGCCTGCGGTGCCGGTGTCAGCGCCGGAATGTTTGTCTCTATCGCGACGGGTTCCACTCCACTTGCGGAAAAGGCGTGGGGTCTTTCCAACGAAATGACCTCGGCTGCCCTCGGAGCAATCGGTGCGGTCGGCGGTCCTCGCTGCTGCAAACGCGACTCCTACCTTGCCATCCTTCAAGCAGTCGAATTTGCAAAGGCTCACCTCGGCGTCGAGATGGAGCTTGGCGAATTCAAATGCATCCACTCCGCACAAAACAATCAATGCATTGAAAAGAGGTGCCCGTTCCGATGAAAAAGAAAATCGCATTTCTCTGCGTTCACAACTCCTGCCGAAGCCAGATTGCCGAGGCGCTTGGTAAGCACCTGCTTGGCGACCGATACGATTTTTATTCTGCCGGCAGCGAGACGAAGCCGCAGATCAACCAAGATGCCGTGAGACTGATGAAGCTGCTCTACGGAATCGACATGGAGAAGACGCAGTACAGCAAAACCTTTGATTGCATTCCCACGCCGGACGTAATGATTTCGATGGGCTGTGACGTGGGTTGTCCGGTTGTCGGCAGAGCATTTGACGACGACTGGGGCTTGCCTGACCCGACCGGTCATAGCGACGAGGTATTCGAGACCGTCATTCGCGAGATTGAACAACGCGTGCGCGGCTTATAAGCATAAAAAGAGAGACTACATGTGCTATGTAGTCTCTTTTTAATGTCCTTTTAGTTCCCCGCCTTGCGAATATATTCTTCGATTACCGACAAAAGTTCCTTTCCTCGTTCAAATTGTTCTTCCGCATCTTTCTTCGATACGATAAAGAAATCATCGTAATCGCAGCTGTTTCGGATTTGAAAGGCCTGCTGCAAATACTTCGAATACTTCTTGTCAAGGATTCCGGTCTTGATATATTCCCTTTGAAAATATGCGATCACTCCTGCATGCTTTGAAAAGTCCACCTGTCTTATAGCGAGAATCGCTCTTATCGCAGAAAAAATGCTATAATACGATCTTCCGACGGAGTCCTTGTACATTCCTGCGTCCAAAAGCACCTTTGCGGATATCAGTTTCTCCTTTGCGGCTTCCAAACGATACTGAACCAACTCATCCAACCTTGCGTCCCTCCTCCGCTATATTTCGATAATACGGAAGTGTTTGCTTGTATCGGACAAACTCATCATACGGAATTACCGTAGGAGAAACGATAATGTCATTATCCAGTCCAAGTCCGGCAGAAACATCCCATACCATCTTTAATTTCTCTTGTAAATCCTCGCGTGCGCCATGCACAATTGCAACGATATCAATATCGGAATCTTCCTCATAATCGCCTCTCGCGTAGGATCCATAAAGAAAAATGTCGACAACATCTTTGCCATAGACCGACCTATAGCAATCGACCATCGCCTTCATAATTCTGCCCAATTGAAGCTCTGAACACATCCATATCACCTCCTAAACATTTTACAATTTAACCGCCTTTGTCGCAATCGAGGAATTGATGTACCGATCGAGCACGGTTCCTCCGATGTCCTCGTAAAAGCCGACTATCGCAAAGCCTGCCGCAATCTGTCCTTGTATCTGGTCTTCTAACGTATGGCTCCAGAGGTATCCGCCGCTTTCGACAATTCTTCTCGTCTCCGGATCGTCCATATGGTCAACGTCCGCATACGGAATCGAATTTTCCACTTCCAAAATGCCTCGCTCCAGCTTGCCGGCGTTAAAAATATATTCTATCGGATTTCCGAAGCCCGATAACAACAAGCCGTTCTTCTTCAAAACTCGCGCACATTCTTTCCACACGGGTCTGACATCGTTAATATATCCATTTGACCACGGGTGAATGATGCAATCAAAGCTTTCATCCTCAAACACGGACAGGTCCTGCATGTTGCCCTGAACGGTCTTAATCTCAAGGTTATCTCGCTTTGCTACCAGCTCGTCCTTTCCAAGCTGTGCCTTACTGTTATCAAACACCGTCACCTCTGCACCGGCCGCCGCCAATATCGGTCCTTGCTGTCCTCCGCCGCTTGCCAGGCATAGCACCTTCTTCCCTTCGAGTGTTTCGGGGAACCAATCCGCCGGAACCGGCTTTGTCGGCGTTAATACAATGCTCCAAACGCCTTCCCTCGCACGCTTCACCATCTCGCTTGTTACGGGAATCGACCAAGTATCGTTGTTCTCCGAACGCTCGTCCCAGATTGCACTGTTCTCCTCAATATACGTCATAATTCATCCTCCATAGGAAACAGCTCTTTCAACCGGCGCGTGGCTATCCATGCCGCCTTTTCTTACACCTTAAACCGGTATCCGACGCCCCATACCGTCTCTATGTACTGCGGCTTAGCCGTATTTATCTCGATCTTCTCGCGAATCTTCTTGATGTGCACGGTAACCGTCGCGATATCGCCGAGCGACTCCATCTCCCAAATCTCGCGGAAGAGCTCATCCTTCGTGTAGACACGGTCCGGATTCGATGCGAGAAATGCGAGCAGGTCGAACTCCTTCGAGGTAAAGACTTTCTCCTCATCATTTAGAAATACACGGCGCGACGTCTTGTCGATGCGGAGTCCGCGAATCTCAATCACGTCATTTTTCCCTTGCACACCGCCGACCATGCGCTCGTAACGGTTCAAATGCACCTGCACACGCACCACCAGCTCGCTCGGGCTAAATGGCTTCGTCATATAGTCATCCGCTCCGACACCGAAGCCACTCAGCTTGTCGAAGTCGTCCTTCTTCGCCGATACCATAATGATCGGAACGTCCTTTGCTTCGCGCACACGACGACACACCTCGTAGCCATCCATTCCGGGGAGCATCAAGTCGAGAATAATCAAGTCAAAGTCCTCTTCGAGCGCCCTTTTCAGGCCCGACTCGCCGTCCTCCTCCAGGAGCACCTCGTAGCCTGCGAGCTCCAGATAGTCTCGCTCCAGCTCCGCAATTACCAACTCATCCTCGACAATCAAAATCTTGCTCATGGCCTAGTCCTCCTTCTCTTGCGTACTCATCTCCGGCTTCTTCGGCAAGGAGAAGCGAATCGTCGTTCCCACGCCAAATGTACTGTTGGCCTGTATGCTTCCGCCGTGGTCCGTAACAATCTTCTTCACGATTGCCAAGCCAAGGCCGCTTCCGCCCTTTTTGGTGCTACGCGCACTGTCGCCACGATAGAAGCGCTCGAACACATACGGCAAATCCGCCTCGCGAATGCCGCAGCCGTTGTCCGAAATCTCTACATTTACATGATCACCATCGGATGCCACGTTGATATTAATACGTCCCGCCGGCTTGTCCATGTATTTTACCGAGTTGCTGACGATGTTGTTGATTACTCGCTTAATCTGCTCCGGATCGATGATTACCTTCTCATCCTCCTCGCACGTACAGGAGAATTCGAGCTCGATTCCCACAACCTCCATATCCAGCTGCAGCTCCTCGACGCAATCCTCCACGTATCCAAGCACACCGATTTTCTGAAAATTATATGTCATCTTGTCCTGCTCCACCTTCGAAAAAAATGCCAATTCGTCCACTAGTCGCTCCATATCACAGGCCTTTGCGTAAATCGTCTTCAGATATCGCTCCTGCTTCTCCGGCGTAGCCGCCACGCCGTCCATCAAGCCTTCCGCATAGCCCTTAATCGCCGTAAGCGGTGTCTTCAGGTCATGGCTGATGTAGCTCACCATCTGCTTCGAGTCCTTCTCATACTGCAAGCGCTGGTCGCTCATCGTCTTTAGGTGCACGCGCATCTCATCAAATGCATTTTGCAGCTTGCCGATCTCGTCGTCCTCATTTCCTTGAATCGATCCCTCGAGATTACCATCTCTGATCTGATCTGCCGCTGCACGAAGCGCCGCAATCGGTTGCATCGTGCTCTTGTACAACCAGAATACAATACCTCCCGCCATGAGGTTGAATACCACAACAAGTGCAATCAGTACCTGAAGTGCCGTGCTCTTCCACACAGGAAGCCATAGATTGATGTCTGTTATGAGGAAAATGCTCGCCTCTTCGTCGTACTGCGTCTTAAAATCGAGCTGACGAACCATTGCCGGTTGCTCGGCCTCCACATATACGGCCGCGTCACCCATCATCTCACCTTGTCCGTATTCGGGAAGCTTCTCTTCCAGCTTCGCCACGAACTCCGGATTGCCATTGTATCTTAGGTATTCATCGATTCGAAGCACAACGTACGAGTTTCTCTCTGCAATCTCTGCATTTATCTCCGCCAGCCATTCTCTGTCCATCAGAAGCTCCGGAGTCTCCTCGAGCGCGGTCTTCAACGTCTGATATTCATCTCTCGTAAGAATACCGAACAATCTCGGTGAGCTCTGCAAAAAGTTCGTGATGTCCGTATCGATATTGTACGTGTCCGATACGGTCCGAGCATGATAGCGCACAATTAAAGTACCTGCCAGGGCGAGCAACGCCACTGGCAGGATAAAGCAAATCACAAAGGCTATCATCATTCGTCGACGTATACCCATTGTTATCTCTCCTTAAAGGTAAGCACGAAGCTCGTCCACCTTGTCAAGCTTCTCCCACGGCAGGTTCAAATCCTCTCTACCGAAATGTCCGTACGCTGCCGTCTGCTTGTAAATCGGACGGCGAAGGTCAAGCATCTGAATGATGCCGGCCGGACGCAGGTCAAAATGCTTTCTTACGATCTTCACAAGCTCTTCATTCGAAAGCTTGCCGGTGCCGAACGAATCTACCATAACCGAGGTCGGCTCCGCAACACCGATTGCGTAGGACAGCTGAATCTCCAGCTTATCAGCCAAGCCTGCTGCCACGAGGTTCTTCGCTACATAACGAGCTGCGTAGCATGCCGAGCGGTCTACCTTCGTGCAGTCCTTGCCGGAAAATGCTCCGCCGCCGTGGCGAGCGTATCCACCGTACGTATCCACGATAATCTTACGTCCGGTCAAGCCGGAGTCGCCGTTCGGTCCACCGATTACAAAACGACCGGTCGGATTGATATAAATCTTCGTATTCTCATCCACGAGCTCCTGAGGAAGCACCGGATCGAGAACATACTTCTTAATGTCTTCGTGAATCTTCTCCTGTGTCACATCGGGATCATGCTGCGTCGAAAGCACTACCGCATTGAGGTGCATCGGCTTTCCGGCCTCGTCGTACTCAACCGTAACCTGAGACTTTCCGTCCGGACGAAGGTACGTAAGAGTACCGTTCTTTCTCACCTCTGCGAGCTTCTTCGTCAGCTTATGTGCAAGGCTGATCGGATAAGGCATCAGCTCCGGAGTCTCGTTGCTCGCGTAACCGAACATCATACCCTGGTCACCGGCTCCGATAGCTGCAATCTGGCTGTCATCCAGCGCTCCCTGTCTTGCCTCAAGTGCACGATTTACACCCATGGCGATGTCGGCGGACTGCTCGTCCAATGCTACAATAACGCCACACGTATCCGCATCAAAGCCGTACTTTGCGCGGTCGTAGCCGATCTCACGAACGGTGTCGCGAACGATCTTCTGAATATCCACATAGCCGGACGTCGTAATCTCACCCATGACAAGCACAAGACCGGTCGTAATCGCCGTCTCACAAGCCACGCGGCTCATCGGGTCCTGCTCCATAATCGCATCCAACACTGCGTCGGAAATCTGATCGCAAATCTTATCGGGATGTCCCTCCGTTACGGACTCCGACGTAAACAAAAGCTTTTCCATGTTCTTATCTCCTTCTATTTCGCGGTCAAATGCCGCGACGTTTCTATTGTTAGCTTCTTTTCCTACTACCCTTACTGTACTATCTCACAAAGAGAGTGTCAAGCATTTCCCTACTTTGTTTCGAGACGCTTTGCATTTTGTCACGTAGCATGACGTGCTACGTTTACTCGCGGCGCATTCCTCACAGCTTCACGCCGCGAAGGCGCAATGCATTTGTCACGACACAGACCGAGCTAAACGACATGGCCAGTCCGCCGATCATCGGGCTTAACAATATGCCAAATGCGGGATACAGCACGCCCGCAGCAATCGGAATTCCGATGACGTTGTAGGCAAATGCCCAGAAGAGATTTTGCTTGATGTTGCGTATTGTCTTTCGCCCAAGCAATATCGCGCGCTCTACGTCCATCAAATCCGACTTCATAAGCACGACATCCGCCGAATCCATGGCGATGTCGCTTCCGCTGCCGATAGCACAGCCGATGTCCGCCTGAATGAGTGACGGTGCGTCGTTGATGCCGTCGCCGACCATCATGACCTTGCGTCCGCCCGCTTGCAAACGCTCGACCGTATAGGCCTTTTCCTCCGGCAGCACCTCTCCGATGATCTCGTCTACACCGACCTGCTCGCCGACGTAATCCGCGATTCGCTGATAGTCGCCGGTCAGCATGACCGTATGAAGGCCCATTTGCTTCATTCGCGCGATGGCCTCCCTGCTCGTTTCCTTTAGGTGGTCCGCAATGCCGAGAATGCCGATGAGCACACCGTCCACCGCGACGTATACAGCCGTCTCACCCTTGTCTGCCATCGGGCCGATGTGGCCCTTCGCAGGCGCGAGGTCGACCGCAAGCTCGTCCATCCATTTGCGGTTGCCGATGCAGAGTGTTCGTCCTCCTTCGTGCATTTGCACTCCGAGACCGCTTCGATATGCGAACTCCGCGTCCTCCTTCGGTGCGAGCAGCTGTTCTTCGGCTGATTCGCCGGCGCTACCGACCTCGTCCAGATAAGCGCGTATGATTGCCGTCGCGTAGGGATGCACATTTCCCGCCTCCGCGCGCGCCGCCTGTAGTAAAAGCTCCTCGCGGCTCACCTCGCCAAGCGTGACAACCGTCACAACGTAGGGCGTTCCCTCCGTAATCGTTCCGGTCTTGTCGAGCACGACCGTCTGTATGTTATGAAGCTGCTCAAGCGCCTCCCCGCTCTTTACAAGAATTCCGTTCGAAGCCGCCACTCCGGTTCCGACCATGACCGCCGTCGGCGTCGCCAAACCGAGCGCACACGGACACGCAATCACAAGCACAGACACGAATACAGTCAGGCAGAATTCCACGTCCTCTCCGGCAAATGCCCACAGGACCGCCGCCACAATCGCTATCACAATGACCGTCGGCACGAAGATGCCCGCCACCTTGTCTGCCAGCTTCGAAATCGGCGCCTTTTTGCCCTGCGCCTCCTCCATGAGACGGATGATGCCTGAAAGCGTCGTCTGATCTCCGATTCTTCGCACCTCCATCACCATACGTCCGTCTTGGTTCTGACTTCCGCCGGTCAGCTCATCGCCCGGTGCCTTATCGATGGGAAGACTTTCTCCGGTCAGCATCGACTCGTTGACACTTCCCATACCATCTACGAGCACACCGTCCGTCGGAATCGTCTCTCCCGCACGAACGACAAGCACATCGCCGACCTTCACCTCGGCAAGCGGAATCGTCTCCTCCTTGCCGTCCACCAATCGACAAGCCGTCTTCGGCCGCAAGTCCATCAGACGACGGATTGCCTCGGTCGTCTTACGGCGACTCCGTCCCTCTAGGTATTTTCCGAGCATAACGAGCGCCACGACCACAGCCGCCGACTCGTAATACAGATGATGCACATGTGACTTGTCCCACACGAGCGATATCGTCATATAAATGCTGTACAAAACCGCCGCCGTAGCTCCGATTGCCACGAGCG
>JAZODS010000089.1:0-3339 GCA_045597165.1 Lachnospiraceae bacterium
ATTAAGCTGGTTGACGAGCGCGACTGGCATGATCATATTAGTATCTCATTGGAAGCGACCAAGGTGACGGTGTATCTGCCGGAGACGGAATATACTTCCCTTCGCATAAAAGAAAGCACCGGAGATGTCGAAATACCGAAAGAGTTTTTGTTTGAAAGCATTGATATAACGGCGAGCACGGGAGACGTGAGCAATTATGCATCCGCTTCGAGCGGAATCAAGGTGACGACGAGTACGGGCGCAATTCGTGTTGAAAATGTATCCGCGGCTTCGATGGAACTTACGGCTACGACGGGCGCGATTCGCGTGGAAAACATATCCGCGGCTTCGCTGGAGCTAACGGCTACGACGGGCGCGATTACGGTTTCCGACGCAACCTGCGACGGTGATCTTCGACTCAAGGTTTCCACCGGCAAGACGAAGCTGACCGATGTCGAGTGCAACAATCTTTTATCGGACGGCAGCACGGGAACGCTGGAAATGAACAGCGTAATCGCAGCAGAGAAGTTCTCTATCGAGAGAAGCACAGGAGATGTGAACTTGGATGGTTGCGACGCGGCAGAGATCTTCATCAAAACCGATACCGGTGATGTGGAAGGCAGCTTGCTTACCGAGAAGGTGTTCCTTACGCAAAGCGATACAGGCCGTATTGACGTTCCTAAGACGATCACCGGCGGTAGATGCGAGATCAGCACCGACACGGGGGATATTAAGGTTGAGATAGCTCCGTGAGGCTGCTTAATGGATTGCAAGGAGTATTGTACGAATCCCGAATAAGGAGGCGATAGTATGATTGATGGTCACATTCATATTGATCGCGAAAATGAGATGTGCAACTGCCGGTTGACAAATTTCAATCCGTCATTTGGTGGTATGTAACTTGCAAATCAGGTATCGTTTATGCAACGGATGGCGGTCAGCCACCGAATAAATTCAAGCGGAGGTATGTACAATGATTTTAGCTGATAAAATAATCAGACTTAGGAAGAAGAACGGCTGGTCCCAAGAGGAATTGGCTGCAAAGATGAATGTGTCTCGCCAAGCGGTATCCAAGTGGGAAGGAGCACAAACCATTCCTGATTTGGAGAAGATTTTGCTGATGAGTGATTTGTTTGGTGTTACGACAGATTACTTGTTGAAAGACAATATGGAGAACGAGGAATTTACAGAGGATGTTCCGAACTCCGGTATCAAACGAGTTTCTATTGAAGAGGCAAATGCTTATATTGAACATCGGAAATGGGCATCTCGAATGATAGCCATCGCAACCTTTCTGTGTATTTTTTCGCCGATTGCACTTATAATTCTCACAACGGCTTCTGAGTTTGCACCATTCAAGATGTCGCCAAATGTAGCGGTAGTAATCGGACTTGTTGTGTTGTTCTTTGCTGTTACGGTAGCGGTTGGGATGTATGTGTACTGTGGATTTAAAAATGTGCCCTATGAATATCTGGACAAAGCGGTACCATTCGAATTGGAATACGGTGTTATCGGCATGGTAAAGGAGAAACAAAAAGCATTTAGAGAGAAATACACGATTTACAATGTGATCGCTACTTGCCTTTGTGTGTTTTCGCCCGTTCCGGTTATCTTGGGCGCGTTCACGGGAAACGAGTTTCTCGTTGTAATCTTTTTGGGCGTTACTATGGTGGTTGCCGGAATCGGAGTAAGCATTTTCATTTTGTATGGTGTACGTTGGGCAAGTATGCAGAAGCTTTTAAAAGAGGGTGAATACTCGTTAGTTGAGAAAAAAAGAAGCGGAATTAAGGATGCAATTGCGCTTGTATATTGGCTTGTACTAACGGTTGTTTATCTTGTTTGGAGTTTCGCCACAAATGACTGGGAAATCACTTGGATTGTATTTGCTGTCGGTGGAGTTCTGTTTGTGGCGCTTATGGAGATTTGCAATCTGTTTGTAGCGAAAGAATAGAGAGAGGCTAATACAATCCATCGAAAATGAGACCTCCTCGGATGAGCACAAATGCTTGTCCGGGGAGGTCATTTTTATACCATATTGGTGCCAATGCATTTTCCTAATCCACCTCCTTTCCCATCATGCAATATACCATGTCACTTTTTCGCGGATTGCCCACTGAGCCCCCTTGGCGAGGTGCGCGCTTGTTGACCTTTTTGTCATGGTGCGATATACTTTTTAGTGATGGATTCATTGAAACTCCGGAGAAAGGATATACGATTATGAACGCAATTGATGAAAAGTATGAGGCACTGTTTACCCCATGGAAGATCGGTAACGTAGAGATCAAAAATCGTATCGTTATGTGTCCGATGGGCGGAACGTCATTGTTCGGCTGGTTTGAGCTGGGCGGATGCCATTTTGACAAGGAGGCAGCGAAGCTGTTCCTTGAGAGAGCGAACAACAATGTAGGACTTATCATCCCCGGTATCGCACCGCTTAGAGATACTATCTGGGGCAAATGGCTTTGGAAGAACCCGAAGATGTTCGAGGAACTGAAGGAGTTCATGGACGAGATTCATAAGACCGGTGCGAAGCTGTTCGTGCAGCTGACTGCCGGAATGGGTCGTAGCTGGGCCATTACCGAGCTGATTGCTCCTTTGCACAAGAACAAGTTCACGCGTGCGATCGTGAAGCCCATTATCGATACGAGCCACGAGCTTGCAAGCCCGAGCCCGCAGAAGTCTCGTTGGGCGCACGACATCGAGTGTCCGGAGATGACAGTGGAGCAGATTCACGAGATTATCGAAGCATTTGCAAAGACGGCAAAGCTTTGCCGCGATGCAGGCGTTGACGGTGTAGAGGTGCACGCAGTGCATGAGGGCTATTTGCTCGATCAGTTTGCAATCGAATTTTTCAACAAACGTACCGACGACTACGGCGGAAGCTTTGAAAACCGTTATCGCTTTGCGGCAGAGGTCGTAAAGGCGATTAAGGAAGCGTGTGGCGAGGATTATCCGGTTTCGCTTCGCTACTCCGTAGAGTCCAAGATGAAGGGCTTCTGCGAGGGCGCTATGCCGAACGAGGAGTATACCGAGGTCGGTCGAAACATGAAAGAGTCCGAGAGAGCGGTTAAGTACCTGCAGGATGCGGGCTATGATATGCTAAATGCGGACAACGGCACGTATGACTCTTGGTATTGGTCTCACCCGCCGATGTACATGCCTGAGAACTGTAACCTCGAGGACGTAGCGCACATTAAGCAGTTCGTGGACATTCCGGTCGTATGTGCGGGAAGAATGGACGCCGAGGTTGGCGCAAAGGCAGTGGCTGACGGCAAGATTGACGCAGTCGGTGTGGCTAGACAGTTCCTCGTAGATCCGGAGTGGGTTACGAAGCTGATTGAGGACAGAGTGAACGACATT
>JAZODS010000090.1:0-27055 GCA_045597165.1 Lachnospiraceae bacterium
ACGCTTCAGTATCGCCATCCACATAATGCCCGCCAACGCACCGATCGGAGTCAGATATGCTCCCAAATTCGAGCCGATGACCGCAGCATACATCGCGAGCGGATTCGCTCCACCGCCGTTCAACAACGAGGAATACAGCACGCTCATGGGAATGTTGTTAATCACATTTGCCGCCAAAGCCGAGGAGATTCCGTACAGCCAAATCGGATGGCCCCCCGAAAGAACTCCCGCCATCTTGTCCGTCAGTCCGCAATATTCCATTGCCAGGACGAGTCCGAACATCGCCAGCACAAACGGTGCGAGTAGCCAGGGAAGACGATGAATGCTTCGAAACAGAAGTCTCGGTCCACGCTTTTGCACCGCATTTACCACGACGGTACACACAATCAGACTTGCAGCCGTTCCCGCCGCAATCAACCACATCGGCAATTGTATGTATGACGAGAACACCAAGAGAATCGTACACACGCCCAAATGCACCAATCCGAGTATTACTGTAGGCCAATGCCTTATCTTTGTTGATTCTACTGTTGTAGAAATCTCTATTTTCAGGGCCTTGCGAAACAACAGCGACACCATAGCATACACCGCAATCCCCGCGAATACGGTCGGAAGCAGCATCACCTTACAATACTCCAAAAAGCCGACTCCCGCTCCGGTTGCAAGATAGATGTTCGTCGGATTTCCGATGATGAACACCATACTGAAGGTATTGGCCGCCACAAACTCCGCCACCAAATACGGAATGGGACTGATCTTAGCCGCCTTTGAAAAATAACCGATAAAGGGCGTAAACGTCAGCACAACGATATCGTTGGAGGTGAATACAGTCAGTACCGAAACGGTGACAAACAACGACCGCAACAGCTTCTTTTGGTCCGTTCCCGCCCGATTCAGCGTGAGACCGGCCAGATAGTGAAAGAAGCCCGCCTCGTCCAGATATACGGATAAAAAGGTCATGGACAGAAACAAAACGAGAATCTTAATCGGATTCACGGCGCTGTCCGCCATCAGTCCATCTAGAAAATGTCCTATCGGCAGCTTCCCACTCACCAAAAGCGCCAAACATCCGAACAGCGCTATAAAAGGATACGTATCAAAATGTACTCCGCCAATTACCGCCTGCGGCTTCCATACAATCGCCACCATCATAATGAGGCACGTCAGCCCACAGATTACACCAACTGCTATCATACCGAACACGAAGCTCCAATCGATCGAAAATAAAAGGAGTACCGTCTTTCAACGATACTCCTTTGTAAACATGCTAAATGCTACTCCTCTTCCTCTTCAGGTGCATTCTTCAGCATCAAGTTTGCAAGGATACCGAGAATCAAAGCCGTAGCAATGGATGTAACGGTAACATCACCGAAGTTCAAGGTAAGACCGCCGATACCTGCGATAAGGATTACAGATACAACAAAGAGATTCTTATTCTTGTTGAGGTCTACCGTCTGTACCATCTTAAGACCGGATACTGCGATGAATCCGTACAATGCCATACATACGCCACCCATGATACAGGACGGAATCGAATTTACGAAAGCGATGAACGGCGACAAGAAGGAAATGATTACCGCACCGATTGCTGCGGTGATAATCGTATAAACGGATGCGTTCTTCGTAATTGCCACACAACCAACGGACTCACCGTAAGTCGTATTCGGGCAGCCACCGAAAAATGCACCAACCATAGAACCAACACCATCTCCGAGGAGGGTTCTGTGGAGACCCGGGTTCTCAAGCAAGTCTCTCTCGATAATGGAGGAGATGTTCTTGTGATCTGCAACGTGCTCGGCAAATACTACAAATGCTACGGGAACGTATGCAACCGCGATTGTTCCGATATAGGAAGCGTCCAATTCCTTGAAACCGTCTACTGCCGTAAGGAATGTGAAGTCGGGAACCTGGAAGAACGTTTCGAGCGTCACCTTTCCGTCGGTCAAAAGATTCTTAAAGGAATCAAAGCTAAGTACCTTCAATGCATCAAGGTCTGCCGCATTACCGATCAAGGTAAGCACAAGTGCAAACGCATAGCCTGCAAGAATACCGAGAATGAACGGAATGAGCTTCGCCATCTTCTTACCATAGGTTGCGCAAAGCATCGTAACAGCGAGAGTTACCAAACCACAAAGAAGTGCTACCAAAGGATGTGCAACTGCCGCACCGTCAACCTTCACACCACCGGTCGTAATATCACCAACCGCATTGCCTGCAAGGGAAAGACCGATAATAGCAACGGTAGGTCCGATAACAACTGCGGGCATAAGCTTGTTGAGCCAGCCTACACCTACAAAACGAACAATAAGTGCGATAACAACGTATACCAAACCTGCGAAGATCGCACCGAGAATCAAACCGAGATAACCAAGGCTCATCGATACGCCGCCGGCAAATGCCGCACCCATAGATCCCAAAAATGCGAAGGAAGAACCGAGAAATACGGGGCTCTTTCTTGCGGTAAACAATACGTACACAATCGTACCTACACCTGCACCGAACAGTGCTGCTGCGGGACTCATGTCGTTGCCGATGATGATCGGAACAACCAACGTTGCAGCCATGATAGCCAAGAGCTGCTGAATGGCGAAGACAATCAACGCGCCGAATTTCGGCTTGTCCTCTACTTGATAGATCAGCTTCATAATACCCTCCAATATATCTGTTGTATTTGGGCAAAAAAAAATACTCTCTCCGCTTTCGCCGAGTATCTTTTTTCCCTTGCTTCGATATTAGCATAGCGCAGTACATTTGTAAAGAGACAAATCAATTATTTTCGCAAAAAATCGTGCTGAAAAATCAAAAAACCACATCTAGTGGCGTATCACGATTTTACCGCCACTAGATATGGTATCTGTGTCTGTATTATGCATTTGCCGGCTCGAGACTGTCCCAGAACGTCTTCAAGGCCTCCTCGCAGCGCTCTACCGCACCGAAATAGCCGAGCCCATGACCCGCCTTCGGAACGATAATCAGCCATTTCTTCTCCGCCGCACAGGCGTCGTAATTTTTCTGCGAATTTTCCGCCAAAACGAAGTCGTCGCCCTCGCCGTGAATCAGAAGCACCGGAACATTTACCTTGCGCAGTGCCTCCTCGGTAGAAGCGTCGTGGAAACGGAATCCGGCACGGTTCGCACAGATTCCCTCCAAAACCGAAAGAACAAAGGTCGGAACGTGCATGCGGTCCTTTGCCATGTGTACGAACTGGTTGTAGGGGCTCGTAAAGCCGCTGTCCGCAACTACGCCGAGCAGATGTCTCTGCACCTCGGGAAGTCCCGCTGCCAAAAGTGCAACCGATGCGCCCATCGACATGCCATGAAGCACGTAACGCGCGTCCTCGCCCTGTCGCTTGACGATATATCGACACCAGCCCTCGAAGTCTCGCATCTCCTTCGTGCCGAAGCAAATGTACTGCCCCTCGCTCTCACCGTGGCTTCGCTGATCGGGCATCAGCATGTTGTAGCCCTGATCCCAGTATCTCGGAACGATGATGCTGAAATCGTGCTCGCAGCTGCTCTTGTAGCCGTGACTGAAGATTACGGTACGTCCGTTGCTATTCGGATTCGCAAAATATCGCGCGTGCAGGCTCAAGCCATCCTCGCTCTTGATATACACATCCTCGTGCGGCAACGCAAGCAACCATTCGCGCGCCTCGCGAATCTTCGGAAGCCACTCACGATACGGGCTTCCGTCGATATACTTGCAGAATTCCTCGAACTCCTTGCCATTTGGCTGCTCTCTGCAAAAGAACTTCATAAATGCAGCCAAAGAGCCTACATATACGGCACTTGCTGCCAACGCGCCGCCGATTGCGGCCATCTTCCATGCTTTCATACACACTCCCCTATTTGTTTATTGTACACACTAGCTCTATCGCACCCGCCGCCGAGACGAACGCCGGCCGGGTTCAACCGACCTCTGCTCTATCGCCCGCTGACAGGTCCGCATTTAGTGTCTCACACAAACTCCTCAATATACGATTCGAGTTCAAATTCTTCTTGATAACCGGTCGTCTTCTTCAAAAGCTGACCGCCCTTTAAGTAAACGATGGTCGGAATGCTCATAATTCCGAAGCGCTGTGCAAGCTCGATCTCATCATCCACATTTACCTTGCCGAAGTACACCTCGGGATGCTTTGCTGCCACAGCCTCAAATACCGGAGTCTGCATCTTGCACGGTCCACACCACGGTGCCCAAAAATCAAGCACTACCAACTCTTCAACCTTTGTCAACTCATCGTACATTGCCGTCGTCACTGTTCTCATGTGTTACCTCTCTTTCCGGCCATAAGCCACTTCACGTCTTCAACCATGTTAAAGTTTCATCGAAGATAGTATGCCCACCCTCAAATATATTATAACAAAATGCGGTGTGACTCACAAGAACCACACCGCAAATGCTCATTCATTTTTATAAAAATGTCCGTAAGTCCGTCAATCGATTAGCATACGCCCTGAGCGAGGAGTGCGTCTACAACCTTCTCGAAGCCGGCGATGTTAGCGCCTACTACGTAGTTGCCTTCCATACCGTACTTCTTTGCAGCAGCATCGGTGTTGTGGAAGATGTTAATCATGATAGACTGAAGCTTGGAATCTACCTCTTCGAAGGACCAGCTAAGTCTCTCGCTGTTCTGGGACATCTCAAGTGCGGAGGTAGCAACACCACCTGCATTGGAAGCCTTTCCGGGTGCGAAGAGAACCTTGCTATCCTGGAAGTACTTCGTAGCGTCAAGCGTGGTAGGCATGTTAGCGCCCTCTGCAACAGCAATAACGCCGTTAGCAACCAACGTCTTAGCATCGTCAAGATTCAACTCGTTCTGAGTTGCGCAAGGAAGTGCGATGTCAACCTTTGCGGTCCATACGCCCTTGCCCTCATGGTACTCAGCGCTCGGTCTAGCTGCTGCATACTCGGTAAGACGTGCTCTCTTAACTTCCTTAACCTCCTTAAGGAGTGCTACATCGATTCCGTCCTTATCGTAAATCCAGCCGGTGGAATCGGAGCAGGTAACAACCTTAGCGCCCATCTCCTGTGCCTTCTGAATAGCGTAGATTGCTACATTACCGGCACCGGAAACAGCAATGGTCTTGCCGGCAATATCAATACCGTTGCAAGCAAGCATCTCCTTGGTGAAGTAAAGAAGACCGAAACCGGTAGCTTCCTTTCTTGCAAGGGAACCGCCGTAAGAAAGACCCTTACCGGTAAGAACGCCTTCGTATACGCCACGAATTCTCTTGTACTGGCCGAACATGTAACCGATCTCTCTTGCACCGGTTCCGATGTCACCTGCAGGAACGTCGGTGTCAGCGCCGATGTACTTGCAAAGCTCGGTCATAAAGCTCTGGCAAAATGCCATAACTTCGCGATCACTCTTGCCCTTAGGATCGAAGTCAGAGCCACCCTTACCACCACCGATCGGAAGGCTGGTAAGAGAGTTCTTAAAGATCTGCTCAAAACCAAGGAACTTAATAATACCGATATTTACGGAAGGATGAAGACGAATACCACCCTTGTACGGTCCGATTGCGGAATTGAACTGTACACGGTAACCGGTGTTCACCTGAACCTGTCCCTTATCATCTACCCACGGAACGCGGAACTTAAACTGACGCTCCGGCTCAACCAAGCGCTCAAGAACCGCTTCTCTTCTATACAACTCCTCATTTGCATCAATTACCGGCTTCAAAGACTCCAAAACCTCGGTAACTGCCTGAATAAACTCGGGCTCGCTTGCATTTTTCTTCTTTACAAGCTCCAATACCTCTTCTACATAAGACATGGTATACATCCTCCTTAGATTTCATCATAATCGCTTTGGGCATCTTCCTAAAAATGTATCCCAAAAGCTCTGGGCACATTATACCCCATCTAGTCCGCATATGCAATAGAAAAATGAAATTTTGTATACGTTTTTCATTGTATACAATGATACTTATTGTTCCCGGCGCCAGTCCCACTACAAACAAAAGCGGTGGGAACCGAAATTCCCACCGCTTATATACTTTCTTCACATTGTCGAACGGCTTACGACCGCTCTTCGTATGACAATTTACTTGTTGCTGAGATACTCGTGAATACCCTTCGCTGCCGCCTTGCCTGCGCCCATCGCCAAGATAACGGTTGCCGCACCGGTTACAGCGTCTCCGCCTGCGAATACGCCTTCCTTCGTCGTCTGACCGTACTCCTCGTCTGCCACCAAGCATCCGCGCTTGTTCACCTCAAGACCTGCCGTCGTCGAGGAGATCATCGGATTCGGGGAAGTTCCGAGAGCCATGATAACCATATCCACTTCGATTACGAATTCGGAATTCGGAACCTCAACCGGACGTCTTCTGCCGGAAGCATCAGGCTCGCCAAGCTCCATGCGAACGCAACGAATTCCGTTCACCCAGCCGGCCTCATCTACGGTAATCTCTACCGGATTCGTCAGGATATCAAAGATGACACCCTCTTCCTTCGCGTGATGCACCTCTTCGCGTCTTGCCGGAAGCTCCGACTCACTTCTACGATATACAATGTGCGTCTCTGCGCCGAGTCTCAATGCCGTTCTTGCAGCATCCATCGCTACGTTACCGCCACCGACAACAGCCACCTTCGTTGCACGCATAATCGGCGTTCTGGAATCCTCGCGGAAAGCCTTCATCAGGTTGCTGCGGGTGAGGTACTCATTTGCCGAGAATACGCCGTTCGCCTGCTCGCCGGGAATGCCCATGAACTTCGGAAGTCCCGCTCCGGAGCCGATGAATACCGCCTCAAAGCCTTCCTCCTCCATCAACTCGTCAATCGTTACGGACTTGCCGATGATAACGTTCGTCTCAATCTTCACGCCAAGTGCCTTGACGTTCTCAATCTCCTTCTTTACTACCGCATCCTTCGGAAGACGGAACTCCGGAATACCGTATACCAATACGCCGCCCGCTTCGTGAAGGGCCTCAAAAATCGTTACATCATAGCCGAGCTTTGCAAGGTCTCCCGCACAGGTAAGTCCTGCCGGGCCGGAGCCGATGACAGCTACCTTCTTGCCAAGAGGCTCTACGTCGCAGCTGGGCTGCAAACCGTTCGCCATGGCATAATCGCCGACAAAACGCTCGAGCTTACCGATCGAAACAGCCTCGCCCTTGATTCCGCGGATACATTTGCCCTCACATTGGTTCTCCTGCGGACATACACGACCGCAAATGGACGGAAGGGAGCTCGCCTGTGCAATCACCTTATAGGCGTCTTCAAACTTGCCCTGCTTAACCTCAGCGACAAATCCGGGGATATCGATTGCAACCGGACATCCCTTTACACACTGTGCATTCTTGCAGCCGAGACAACGATCTGCCTCCTGCATTGCTTCCTCTGCCGTATAACCGAGACATACCTCGTCAAAATTCTTAGCACGTACATTCGCATCCTGCTCCTGTACCGGTACCTTCTTCAAGACATCCATCACTTGTCACCTCCGCAATTGCCGCAACCACCGTGGTGAGTTGCGCCCTCCTGTTCCTTCAAAAAGGCTCTGCCCTCCTGCGTCTTATACAACGTCTGACGCTTCATCGCCTGATCGAAGTCAACCAAATGACCGTCGAACTCCGGACCGTCTACACAAGCAAACTTCACCTCTCCGCCGACCGTCACACGACAAGCACCGCACATACCGGTTCCGTCTACCATGATCGGATTCAAAGATACGACCGTCGGAATGCCGAGCTTCTTCGTCGTCAAGCAACAGAATTTCATCATAATCATCGGACCGATTGCGATACACACGTCGTACTGCTTGCCCTCTGCAACCAAGTCCTCAATGCACTTCGTAACCATTCCGCTTCTACCGTAAGAGCCGTCATCGGTTGTAATATAGAGATTGCCGGCTACCGCCTTCATCTCCTCCTCGAGAATGAGCAAGCTCTGCGTCTTCGCACCGACAATCACGTCAGCGTCTACGCCCTGCTCCTTCAACCACTTCACCTGAGGGTATACCGGCGCGGTACCTACACCACCGGCAATGAATACGATACGCTTCTGCTTCAGCTCCTCAAGCGGCAGCTCGCACAGCTCAGACGGTCTTCCGAGCGGTCCGACAAAATCCTGAATGAAATCGCCGCTTTGAAGCTTGGAAAGGCTTAAGCTTCCCGCACCTACAATCTGAAATACAATCGTAATCGTTCCCTGGGCACGATCATAATCACAAATGGTCAACGGAATACGTTCTCCGTCCTCGGTCGCACGCACGATTACAAACTGTCCCGGAAGACAATTCTTAGCCACGCGCTCCGCACGAACTACCATCATGAAGATGTTCGTTGTCAACTCTTTCGCTTCTATAATCTGATACATAATATCCTCCTATAACGACGCGCACCCCGCACGCCTTATCAAGCTTAGTCACCGGAATTGGGTACATTCCCCGACTCTAAAACACTTTGCAACGTATTATATCACAATCCGAAATTCAACACAAGCCTTCATTCCAAGAAGATATCACAGAAATTCAAATCTAAACTTTTCGTGAGGCCTGTGGAAAATGCATTGTATTCTCTCCGATTCGTTGCTATAATGACGGAAAGAACATTTTTACGAAAGGAACTGCTGCTATGAAGAAGTCTACAACCATTTTACTTGCAATCGGTGCTGCCTTTGCCGGTGGCTATGTGGCTGCAAAGCTCTATAACAAGTCCAAGTTTGGCAAATCCCTTGACATCGAGGATGCTTTGGACGATGCTCTTGCTCAGAACAAGGACGGAATCGTTGCTATCGACGGCGATGGTGACGGCAATGTGGATACCGTAATGCTTGACACGGACGGAGACGGTACCATCGATACTATCCTTCTCGATACGACCGGTGACGGCGATTTGGACACGGTACTTGCCGACACGGACGGAGACGGTACATTTGAATCCGTCATTTCCGACGGCTTGAACTAATCGAACGAAGCGACACGCTGAAAACTTACGATTCACAAACAAAGGTGGCGAGTGTGATATGAACCCTACTCTCGGATGTATATCCGATCAGGGGAGGCATATCACACTCGCCACCATTTTATCATTTCGTATATTGAATTGTCACAGCCACCGTATCAAATCGATTAGCGAATTACGATGATGTCATCCTCGAGATCCTTGAAGTCTTCCTTCGCACGCTTCATCTCTTGGTTGCGGCGATAAATCATCTCCAGCTTCTCCTGCAGTTTTCTACGACGCTCATCATCCTGTGCGGGAGCTGACTGAACTTCTTCTACTTCTACCTCTTCCTGCTCCCTGCTCGGAAGTGCCGGATCGGCAGCGGCTGAGAACATCGGCTCGTCTTCCTGCTCATTCAGAAGCTCGTCTACAGCACTTTCCGCGCCGCCCAGAATCTTGAATTCCTCTGCTCCGCCGAAAGCATCCTCATGAGCTTCCTCCACCTGCTCCGCAGCTTCCTCAATCGGTTCTTCCATGCTGCTCGGGAAATAAGGCTCCGTATCTTCCGCATCGTTGTCATCCACTTCTTCATCATCCAGCAAACCGTACAGATTTGCCTTAATGCTTTCAGCGTACTCACGCTTCGGCATATCATCATCTTCGTCGCTGTCCGGCTCTTCATAATAAGCCGAGCTTCTTCTTGCGGAGAACGGCTTCATCTGGTACGGCTTACCTGCGAAGAAATCATCGAGATCTGTATCATCCTTCTGGTCCATATCATCGTATCCGAATCCACGGAACGTCGGAAGAACCACTTCAGCCTCTTCCTCCTTAGGAGCTTCCTCGTAGGATGCTGCATCATAAGGAGCATATTCCGCTGCTACTGCTTCCTTAACAGGCTCTGCAGCTGCCCAAGCAGTCTCAGCCACTGCTTCAACTACTTCTTCAGCAGCCTCAAAATTCTCCGTAGCTTCCTCAATGGTCTCTGCCACTTCCTCAACAACTTCGGTTGCTTCCTCGTAGGTTTCTGCAACTTCTTCCGCCACTTCCTCAGCAGCTTCTTCCACCGCATCCTCAGCAATCTCAGCCGCCTCTGTCAACTCTGCATCTCTTCTGATTTCGGCCTCTCTAGCCGCCTCATATGCTGCAAATGCATCGCTCATGGAGATGTAATCGTTCTTTTCCTGCTCGTCTTCGAATTCATCCTCGAACTTGTTCTCGGCAACCTGCTCCTCAAAAGCCTGTTCCTCAAAAATCTGTTCCTCGGCAGCCTGCTCCTCAAAAGCCGGCTCTTCCAATGCCTGCTCCTCAAAAGCTTCCGTCTCAACAGCTTCCGGCGCTTCTTCAGAGGTAGGCTCTACGACAAATGCTGCATTGTCATCATACTCTGCCGAAAGCTCCTTCACCGCATCTTCCAGTGCAATCGTCTGAACCGCATCCGGATTCATGCGAAGTGCCTTCACGCTGTTCGAAAGCTCGGACGTCGTCTCAAGCAATCTCGTATATACCGCCGTCATCTTTGCATAGCTTTCTGTCAAAGATGCAATGTTGCGCTCGTCCTCTTCGAGACGATTTGCAATAAACTCTTCCCAGTTACTCTCTTCACGTACTACCTTACGCTCAGTCACGATCGTCTTCGTATAATATTCCTTATAGGTAACTCGCGTTCCGAATACGCACAGCATGCACAAGCCGAGTGCGAACAGCATCAATACAACGGTATCGTCCTGCAGAGCTTCAATCTCTACTATGTTAAACAAACCTACTACGCCGAGCATAATCGCTGCGACGCTGAGGATTAAGCCTATTACGGAGAAGATATTCACCTTCTTGCGATACATAAGCTTCTGGTCGCGATCGTACACGATCTCTTCCTTAAGCGACTTCTGCAGTCCGGTTCCGGTTATCGGTGTGGCCGCCGCCTGGCTCTTCGAATCGTCCTCCTGCTGATCCAGCCAATCACTTACCGAGAACGCCTCATTACGCTGAGCGGCCTTCTTCGTATCCTCTGCTATGAACAGAGCATCCGCCGAATCTTCCGCCGACGCATCAAGCGGTCTTTCATACAATGACCAGTTGCTGCTCTCCTTCGGTGCCTCCTCCTTCTTCGGTGCCACCGTAGGTTCCGCTTCCTTCTTAGTGGGCTCCTTCTTCGAAGCTTCCTTTTTAGGAGCCTCTCCGATCTCGGCTACGTACTTTTCCGTAATCGAAAACGTCACAAGAAGAATTGCCGCATAATAGCCGAGTGTCTGAATGAGCAATGCCATATCAAACATCTCGCCGAAATTCAAATCTATAAAGAAGAACGGCTCCTTGCCCAATACACAAAGGACCGCAACTCCCGCAATAATCACAATTGACACAAGCATTGCCGGGAATTTGGAATGGATAATGTTCAGCGCCATCAATGCGAAGAAATAGAATACCAGCAACGCTCCAATCAGCAAAAAGTAATACTTGCTGTTGTTCTCCAACACGAGAAATACGTTAGCGACCGCATACATCGTCACTGGCAAAACCAGCACAGCCAAATACTTCTTCGCCGCCACAATCAAAAGGATTGCCAGCAACAGAAGTCCTCCCGTCTGCAAAATCCAAGCGATGTTCAGAAATTTCGAATCATACGCCATCGGAAGTATGTATTCCCATCGAAATTTCGTCATCGTCACATCGTAGTCCAGGAAACACGCCAATGTCGCCAAAAATGCCACAACCGCGGCAATGTACGGCAAGATCGAGCCCTGTGCTATACGAAGCTTCGTCTTTATCATAGTCTACCTCCTCACGCAAATGCGCTTTCTGTATATTGAAGTGAATTGTAATTCGTTGAATCGCATCACTTCACATCCACATCAATCAATGCTGTCACCTCGGAATAGGATTCGAAGTGATAACATCACACCCTGTATTGTAGCACATTAGTGGCGCAAATTCTACACAGAATTGCAAAAAAGTACGACATTATTTTGACGAATGAGATTTTAAAACAAAAACGAATGGAAATACTATAAGATACACTATGTTCGTACACTACTATACACGATATACTATGTGTGTAGACTAGTAATCGGGCTACGTATGCATTCCAGCAAAGGAGGGTTTTCAGATGTCTGTATTTGTCGACCAGGTCGGTTATCGCCGATACGCAAAAAAAATTGCCATGATGACCGATGCTACAAGCTGCAAGCTTGTGAACGAAGACAATTCTACATCAGTAGAACTTAGACCGGTTTATTATGGTCATGACGATGCAAGCGGCGACAAGGTATGGAAGATTAACTTTTCGAACGTAACGGAGCCAGGCTCATATCACATCGAGGACAATTCCGGTGCAGCTTCTCCTTCCTTCCGAATCGGCTGTAAGCTTTACAAGGATGCTTTTCATGACATGCTTCGCATGTTCTATTTCCAGCGCTGTGGCTGCAGCTTGCAAAAGGAGCATGCCGGTGTCTACATTCACGACATTTGCCACAACACGCCGGTATACGATTATCTTGACAATACAAAATGCATGGACATGTCCGGCGGATGGCACGATGCCGGCGATTTCGGACGCTATGCTTCTCCCGGTGCGGTAACGATCGGACATTTGCTGTATGCTTATCTTCTCTTCCCGCGCGCTTTCGACCGTTCCTTGAATATTCCCGAAAGCGGCAACGGAATACCGGACATCTTGAACGAGTGCCGTTACGAGATTGACTGGATGAGAAAGCTGCAAAAGGAAGACGGAGGGGTATACCATAAGGTGACGACCGCCTTTCATGCTCCGTTTGTTATGCCGGAGGACGACAAGAAGGAACTATATGCTTATCCCGTATCGTCCATGGCGACCGCGACATTTGCCGCAAGCTTGGCGCTTGCAGCGCGCATTTTCCGCAATTTCGATGCACAATATGCAGATACTCTTTTGGATGCCGCAAAGCGTTCTTTTGAATGGATGATTGTTCATCCCGAGCACGTTCCGTTCAAGAATCCCAAGGACTGCAACACCGGTGAGTACGGCGATCCGTGTGATTTGGACGAAAGACTTTGGGCGGCTGCGGAGATTTATCTTGCCACAGGCGATGAGCGTGCACTTACCATGCTTCGCTCTTTGACCAAAACCGGCATTGATAAGACCGGCCTCGGTTGGGAGAACGTTTCGGGCTTTGCGGGCCTTTGCATCTTGTTCTCTCCGGAGGATTTCTTCCCGAGTGACCTGACGCTCGTCTTCCGTAACGCTTTTATAGACAAGGCGAACAACCTACGCTACTTAACCGATATGAGTGGCTACAACATGTCGCTCCGTAACAGCGAATTTTGCTGGGGCAGCAACCTTTCCGTTATGACAAATGCTTGTACCCTGCTCGTAGCGGCGATGCTTTCCGGTGACCAAGGCTATGCAGACGCGGCCGAAGAGCACATCCACTACCTGTTGGGACGCAATCCTTTGAATATCAGCTATGTTACGGGACACGGCGAGCATGCATTTCGCAATCCGCACAATCGTCCCACCTACTCAGACGGCATCGACGAACCGATTCCCGGCTATGTATCCGGCGGTCCGAACGTCTATCGTGGCGACGCAAAGGTGCGCGAGGTCGTTCCGGAGGGAACTCCCGGTATGAGATGCTACGTCGATGCGTATGAGTCCTACTCCACAAACGAGATCGCAATCTACTGGAACTCGATTGCCGTACTCGCATTTTCCTACTTCGTAAATTAAAAGTTCCTCTTTTACTAAATCAAGCCTCGGTGCCGATTTCTCGGACCGAGGCTTTTTTTGCATCTTTGGTTTTTGTTCGGAATGCTTCCGCCTTACCACGGAACCGCTTCTCCGCCCATTCCGTCCACGCCGCCGATCTTCTCTACCTTGAAGTCATCGGCGCCGAGCATGTACATATAGCCGTCAATCCATACCGCTCTATGCTGCTCCACTTGTCCCGCAAGCTGCGTGTACAGCAATTCGTGAAGTGTCGTACCGTCGAAGAACAGCACCAGATATCTGGTCATATCGCTGCCCTGGTCGATGCCGAGACCGATAAGCGACATGTCACGATTGATATAGTAGGACTTGTATTCCGTAGAATATCTCGCGTAGGGAATTTCGTATTTGCACACAGACACTACCTTGTGCTCCGTCTCCTCGTACACTTCGAGCTTCACGGTATTCCACTCATCTCCCACACCGATTCCGAGCAAATAGCCGTCGCCGAAATTGATCAGCGAGGAGGAATAGCCCTCAATCGTACCGGTGTCCTTGTAGGTGATGTTCTGCAGGTCACTCAGGTCGAAGAAAAATACCGGGTCGGAAAGCGTCGGCTCCATTACGGTGCACACGTACGCATTTTCCTTATCAAAGCGTACCGACTGTACCGTCTCTCCGGTCGGAGCAAAATGCTCCACCTTCGCCACCGTCTCCCACGTCGCCAGGTCGATGACGTAGAGATTTGCATTTGTCTTATCCCACACGAGATTCATGCCAATCGTCCATCCGTCTCGACGTTCTTCGCTTACTCGCGTCGTCGTAACTACACGCAGCATACCCTCGTATTCGTCCATACTGAAGCGGTCTTTAACCTCGCCTTCTACAGAAGTAGAGCCCTCTACTTCCACTGTTTCTCCGCTATACGAAACAGCCACGATCTCGGTGTACGAATGGTACGTCTTGTCCTTCTGCTGCTGATAATCGCGCGTCACATAGATCGTATCCTCGGTAATATACGCTTCCTCGTAGAAGGACAGCAACGCCTTGTTGCCAAGTAGCGAAAGCGTAGCCTCGTCAAACTTGCTGATGACGGTGTAGAAACCGTTCGAAAGTGTGTCGGGTACGTAGATGTCATCCGCGGAAATGCACTCCATACCGTTACCGACGTCGATGCCCGGAACGAAGGTGCTCACGTCCGAATAGTCGCTTTCCGCATAAGTCTCATACTTGGTAATCAACAAAATCTCTCCGTCCACAATTCGCGCGGTCATATAATCGCCGCTGACCGTCACCTTGTTCTTGACGCGGATTGTCATCGGATTCGTTACATCCAACGAGTACAACGTCACAACGGAAGGAATGTTTCTGTTCTCGTTCTTTTCGTGAAGGGGTGCTCCGCCGGCCAAAACCGTAACCGTCTTGCAATCCTCGGAGAGGAACAGCTCCCAATCCTGAAAATACGGCATAAACATGTGATCCGTGGGAATCTCAAAGGCCGCCATGCGCTTCGAGTCTTCTCCTTCAATCGAATACACGTACAACATATTCTCGTGTAGATAATAAATGTATCGGTCGCTTCGCTTGATTCGGTCGCCCTCCGTCACTCCGGCAACCTGGTTGTCCGTCACTTCCTCGTACGCCTGATTCTCCCCTTCCGACGGTGCTCCGGGAGCCATCTCCATGTCATTGCCTTCTCCCTTGATTCCGCCACCGAGAATTCCGTTCATCAAATCATCCGTCAGCACCTCAAAACGATTCGAGTGCTCGGGATCCTTGTGATAGTAATCCGCCAGCTTCTCGATAATCTCATAATAATCGCTGCCACGATGCTTCGAGGTATCCGTCTTCGGCGTTCTCAGCGGTGCGAAGAGCCAAATGGCTCCGATGATCAAGCAACAAACACACGCCGCCAGCGCCCCGTACTTCACCGACTTCTTACCGAGCCACTTGGTCAGCTTCGGCTTCTTCGTCGGATCCGCTTCTTCAATGTATTTCCCATCCACAAGCTGCATTGCTTCTAAAAGCTTCTTTTCCTTCATATCTTTTCGTCCTTCCTATGCTCCCTCCGTCTACAGGGCAATTCCTTCGCTCTCCAGATACTCCTTGAATCGATTCCGCGTACGCATCAAAGTGACCTTCACGTTGCTTTCGGACATGTCCATGCTCTTTGCAATCTCCTTTACGCTGCACATGTACCAATACCGCCGTAAGAACATGATGCGAGCATTTTCCGAAAGGCTCTCCAGAAAGCCGTTGATCGCACTTCTCAGCGCTTCCTCCTCCGACGCATCCGTCGAACTGCTCGGAATGCACTCCTGCAGCTCTTCGAGACATACTACCATACGGCTGTCTCGTTTCTGTGCCGTATTGTAACTGTAGCGGTCCAGCGCCAAGCGTCTCACAAGCTTCCCGAGAAAGGTTCTCAGGCTCTCCGGTCGATGAGGCGGCATGGCTTGCCACGCTTTCATATACGCATCATTTTCACATTCCTCTGCGTCCTGCTCGATTTCGAGAATTCGCTTCGCTATGTAGCGGCAGTACTTACCGTACTTGTTACGCGTTTCGTTGATGGCGTCCTCCGAGCGTTGCCAATAGAGATCAACAATCTGACTATCTTCCACGTTCCGTCCCCTCCTTCTCCTTTGAATACGTGCTTCGCGGAAACCGAAATTTCCGTAAGTCAAAAGGCCTTTCATCCTTATACACGACAAAAGACCCTGTTAGGTTACATATAAAAAAACTTCATCTGATTTCTTCGGACATTTTGTCCGATACACCTCATCTTACGGCTAGATATCCTTGTATAGCGCATAGAACTCCGAATCGATATCGTCTTGCATTTTGCGATACCATGCCTTAGCATCGTCCAATGCCTTATTATAAATGACCGGCGCTGCCGACTCCATGAACCAATCCATCAGCTGGTCTCTCTCGATTATCCCAAGAGGCTCCTCGCGCACATCCTCATAATAGTTCGCCAAGTCCTCCGCAAGAGCTTTTCTCTCTTCCGGTGACAGCAATACCTTGCCTATATTTCTATTTGCCATAGCACCCTCCTATGTCGTCAATGAAAGCAAAACGGACAGCGAAATACCGTAAATATTCCGCTGTCCGCACGTTGTTCTACACTCGTAGAACTTACATATTCCTAATAATCTGCGCCCATCTTCAGAGCCTTGATGTTCAGCTCCTTCAAATCCTGATGTCTTGCGCTTACGATCTTCTCTACGATCTTTGCGATGTTCTCTTCGTTGATGATTCCGGTTTCCTTGATCATCTTGCCGAGAAGAATCATGTTCGCAAGCGTAGGCATACCGTTGTCTGCTGCCAGCTTCGTAGCGGGAACGCCAAATGCCTCAACATCCGTTCTCTCAACCTCTCTGCTAATCAAGGTGGAGTCGTAGAAAATCTTACCGCCGGGAACAACAGCACTCTCGTACTTATCCAAGGACGGAAGGTTCATAACAACCAAAATGTCCGGCTTCTCAACGATCGGAGAACCGATTACTTCATCACTGAATACAACGCTACAACTCGCGGTACCGCCACGCATCTCGGGACCGTAGGACGGAAGCCAGCTTACCTGCTTGTCGGAAATCAAACCATCGTACGCAAGGAACTTACCGGAGAACAGAATACCCTGTCCACCGAAGCCTGCAATCAAAATCTGCGTCTGTGCCATTTATTTGTCCTCCTTCTTCTCTGCGTACTTATCCTTGTATACACCAAGAGGATAGTAAGGAAGCATGTTCTCTTCAAGCCACTCCAGCGACTTCTCGGGAGTCTTGCCCCAGTTCGTAGGACAGGTGGATACAACCTCAATCAAAGAGAAGCCCTTACCTTCGATCTGGTTCTGGAACGCCTTCTTGATTGCCTTCTTAGCAGCCTTTACGTTCTTTACATTGTTCACGGCAACTCTCTCAAGGTAAGAAGCGCCGTCCAGCTCGCTGAGCATCTCGCAAATGCGAACCGGGAAACCAACGGTATTTACATCACGTCCGTAAGGAGACGTCTGCGTTACCTGACCGGGAAGAGAGGTCGGTGCCATCTGACCACCGGTCATACCGTAGATTGCGTTGTTAACGAAGATAACGGTAATGTTCTCGTTTCTTGCAGCTGCGTGCACGGTCTCTGCCGTACCGATGGAAGCAAGATCGCCATCGCCCTGATACGTAAATACGATGTTCTCGGGATCGCTTCTCTTAACGCCGGTAGCAACTGCCGGAGCACGTCCGTGAGCTGCCTGAACCATATCCACGTTAAAATAGTTGTATGTAAATACGGAGCAACCAACGCTGGCAACACCAATGGTTTTGCCCATGATGCCAAGCTCGTCAATCGCCTCAGCTACGAGACGATGAATAATACCATGTGTACAACCGGGACAGTAATGAAACTGATTGTCGGTTAAAGCCTTCGGCTTCTGGAATACTACTTCACCCATTACTGCTCACCTCCTAATTTGTTAGCTTCTACAACCTGCGCAAGTACCTGCTCGGGAGTAGGAATACAGCCACCTACACGGTTAGCCATAAGTACCGGCTTCTTGCAACGGATTGCAAGCTCAACGTCCTCAACCATCTGGCCCATATTGAGCTCAACGGTTACAAATGCCTTCACCTTATCAGCTGCCTTGCAAAGCACTTCCTTCGGGAACGGCCAGAGCGTAATCGGACGAATCATTCCGACCTTGATGCCCTGTGCACGTGCAGCCTTGATTGCATTGCGGGATACACGGGAAGCGATACCGAATGCCACGATACATACCTCAGCATCGTCCATCATGTACTCTTCGTACATTACTTCGTTCTCTTCGATCTTCGCATATCTCTTATAACGCTCGAGGTTCCACTGCTCAAGCTCCTCGGGAAGCAAGGAAAGGGAGTTAACGATGTTGCGCTTTCTCTCGCCCTTCGTACCGGTCAGTGCCCAAGACTTGTCGTGCTCCTGAACCTCAACGCTTGCAAGCTCAACGGGCTCCATCATCTGACCGAGCGTACCGTCCGCAAGAAGCATAGCCGGAATACGATACTTCTCAGCTACGTCAAATGCATGTGCCGTAAGACTTACCATCTCCTGTACGCTTGCAGGTGCTACTACGAACAGACGGTAATCACCGTGTCCGCCACCCTTCGTTGCCTGGAAATAGTCTGCCTGAGAGGGCTGAATACCACCGAGACCCGGGCCACCTCTCTGTACATTTACAATGAGAGCCGGAAGGTCGCAGCCTGCCATGTAGCTGATACCCTCAGCCTTCAGGGAAATTCCCGGGCTACTACTACTCGTCATAACTCTCTTACCGGTAGCGGCAACACCGATACACATGTTGATTGCAGCTACCTCACTCTCTGCCTGAAGAAAGGTTCCTCCGATCTTAGGCATACGCTTTGCCATGTATGCAGCTACCTCAGTCTGAGGGGTGATCGGGTAACCGAAATAGTGACGGCAACCTGCCATAATGGCTGCTTCCGCAATAGCTTCGTTACCTTTCATTAATACCTTATCTGCCATAATACCTTCCTACCTTTCCACCGTAATGACACAGTCCGGACACATCGTTGCGCAAAATGCACAGCCGATACATGCAGCCTGATCCGTAATCTCTGCGGGATGATGTCCCTTCTTGTTAATCGTATCTACGGACATCCGCAGAAGCTTCTTCGGGCACGCGCCGACACAAAGTCCGCAGCCCTTGCAAAGGTCGGTGTTAAATGTAACTTTGCTCATAGTCTCCTCCTGATTTTCATGTTCCGCCACAGCACACCTCTGCGCATGGAACAAAAGCTATTAGTTCTTATTATACAATCTTGCCGTCTGGAGTCGCAGGGGAAATACATTCGGCAACTTCCCGGAAACCTCGTCGTACAGCGATTCTACTACTGTAGTCATACGAAGTGGGAGTCCGGTCTGCTTCGCAACCTCACGCGCATATGCGTCGGTCGCCAGCACATCCTCTGCCGTTGTCTCCACGCCCAGATTGGAATTGTTAATGATGCCGGTGAAGGGAAGTCCTCCCGCCAGCTCTATCTCACGCATCACGTCGATTGTGCTTTCCACATCTCTCGTGAGCGGACGATACTGATTTACAACGAACAGCATATCGTAGCTGTTCTCTTCAAGCAGAGCCGGTGCATAGCGTCCGAGTGCCAGCGCACCACGGTCGTCTCCGCCGATATCCATCACCGCGCGCATACCCTTGTTGTCCACAATCGAATACATCTCCTGCGGAAGTGCCGGCACGTCAACGTTCGTATTGGCGTATTCCGAGCTGATCAGGCGAATGCCCGCTTCTCTCAGCTCTGTCTCGCTGTCCTTCGTACGATAGTAGGGATTCACGATGTCCAGGTCCGCAATTACGACCTCCTCGCCCTGCTCTCGCAAGTTAAGCGCAACATTGACTGCTATGTTCGTCTTGCCACTGCCGTAATGTCCGGCCAGCAAAATCACTCGCTTGTCATTCATAAGCTTGTCGTTCATAAGCTCCTCTTTCATTGTATTCGGCACATCAGCCCGAATACCGTGCAAACAGGCGGAAAACAACCGAAATCGGACATCCTCTCGCCACGTTTCGCACTATCTTATAATGATATAACATTTCTCTCGAAAATGCAACTACAGCTTATTTCTCTGAATCTTTCCGCTGATGGTCTTCGGCAGCTCATCCATGAAGACAACGATTCTCGGATACTTGTAAGGAGCGGTATGCTTCTTTACGTATTCCTGAATCTCTTTCTTGAGCTCATCCGTTCCCACGGTGCCCTTCGTAAGCACGATGCTCGCCTTTACAACCTGACCGCGAACCGGGTCGGGAGCTGCGCTGACACCACACTCCAATACGTACGGAAGCTCCATCAAAACGCTCTCGATTTCGAACGGTCCGATACGATAGCCGGAGGACTTGATAACGTCGTCCTTACGTCCTACGTACCAGTAGAAGCCGTCCTCATCCTTCCATGCCACGTCACCGGTATGGTAGATGCCGTCGTGCCATGCTTCGTTCGTCAACTCCTCGGAACGATAGTAGCCGCGGAACAAACCACACGGTACCTTACCGTCCGTATAGATACAGATCTCACCGTTCTCACCAACCGGTACGGGCTTTCCGTCCGGATCGAGAATGTCTACGCGATACTGCGGTGACGGCTTACCCATCGAGCCGAGCTTGTGCTCCTCGCCGTACAGGTTACCGATAACAAGCGTCGTCTCGGTCTGACCGAAGCCCTCCATAATACGAAGGCCGGTATTCTCCTTGAACACCTTGTACACCTCGGGATTGAGTGCCTCGCCGGCCGTTGTCGCATGCGTGATGCTGCTCAAATCGTACTGGCTGATGTCCTGCTTGATGAGCATTCTGTACATCGTAGGCGGTGCACAGAAGGTCGTGATCTTGTATTTTGCAAACAGCGGCAAGATGTCCTCTGCATGGAAACGATCAAAGTCGTATGTAAATACAGGTCCCTCGCAGAGCCACTGTCCGTAGAGCTTGCCCCAAAGTGCCTTACCCCAGCCGGTATCGGAGATGGTAAAATGCAATCCGTCGGGATCTACCTGATGCCAGTACTTTGCGGTAACAAAATGTCCGAGCGCATACTTGTAACTATGGCTTGCAATCTTCGGATAGCCCGTCGTTCCGGACGTGAAGAACATAATCATGCGATCCGAGCCCTTCGGCGCATCTGCCGGGCGCTCATATTCCGTGCTGTACATCGTAAATTCTTCGTCGAAGTTTCTCCAACCCTCTTTGGGCTCGCCGACGATGATGCGATGCAGTACGGACGGGCATTTGTCCATAGCGCGCTCTGCATGGTCTGCGGTATCGCCGTCGCTCGTACACAACAGTGCCTTCACACCGGCCGAATTGAAACGGTACTCGAAGTCGTGCTCAAGCAGCTGGTTCGTTGCCGGGATTGCAACCGCACCGAGCTTGTGAAGTGCCATCATCGCAATCCAGAACTGATAGTGACGCTTCAACACGAGCATGACACGGTCGCCGCGCTCGATGCCGAGTGCTCTAAAGTAGTTCGCACACTGCGAGCTGAGCAGGCTGATGTCCTGGAAGGTAAAGCGACGCTCCACCTTATTCTTATCGAGGTGAAGCATTGCCAACTTCTCCGGATTCTTCTTTGCAATCGCGTCTACTACGTCAAATGCAAAGTTAAACTCCTCCTCATTGACAAAATCGATATGCTTCAGACGACCCTTCTCATCCTCGGTCGTCTTGATAAACTTCTCGCTGACAAAGCTTCTCTTCGCCGTACGACCCGTTACCAACGTCTCGACAACGTCCTCCTGCGCCTCATCGTCCGGAAGAACGACTGCGAGGAACGTACAATCCTGCTCGTTGATAGCGATCATACCGTGAGGCGTAGAGCTCTTATAAAAGATGCTGTCGCCCTCCTGAAGGATTTCCACGTGGTCACCGATCTGCACCTTAAGGCAGCCCTGCAGCACGAGGTCAAATTCCTGTCCGCTGTGCTTCGTCAAGTGAATCGGTCTACGCTGCTGCTCTGCCGAATACTCGTAGCGCACCCAATAAGGCTCAGCGAGCTTGTTCTTAAACATCGGAGCGAGGTTCTTGATCAAGATTCCCTCTTCCTCTGCCGTTACCTGGCCCTTGCCCTTTCTCGTCACGTTGTAAGAGCTCAGCTTTGCGGTACGTCCCTCCAAAAGTGCGGACATCTCCACATTCAATGCGAGTGCACACTTATGTATAAAGGTGAACGGGAAGTCTTCTCTTCCGTCCTCAAAATTAGCGTACTCTGCTACTGTCAAATCCGTACGGGCCGCCATCTCCTCGATGCTCAGATTCGAGATCAGACGCATCTCGCGGATACGCTGCGCAACCTCCAACAACTTCGGGTCAACTGTTTGGTTCTTCATCGTTTTTTACCTCCAAATAATCATATTGGATGGACTATTCGTGGGTTTGAGTGTGTATCGACCGGACGTCCCGACCGCTCGCGGCTTTCGGAAAATGCTTCGGATAGCATGTTCGAAAACCACTTCGAAAAATGCTCCAAAAAAACAAAAAAGCCGCCTCAAAGTTATTCTTTGAGACGAGCAATCATTACCCGCGGTACCACTCAAATTGTGCCTTCGCACCACTCACAGACTCCATCAAGTCCTTTGCCTTCACGCGGCAACTACGGAAGCTCCTACTTATCGTCGATGTTCAGATCTTCAGCTCGGAAGGGATAGGTTCTCTCGCACTCTCTTATCGGTTCACACCAACCACCGACTCTCTGAAAAGTTCATACGAAACCGTCTTCGTCACAGCCTTTTGATGCGGCTATTGTACTATCCTTTTTTTTCGTTGTCAATAGGAAATTTCAAAAAAATTGCGCCGGTGAGGCATTTTGTCGCATGTCCCCGCCGGCGCACCGTATGTTCTATTAAAATGCTCTGCCAATGCAGCTTCCCAAGTGGCTAGCGAATGCCGAGGATGCGCTCTGCATTTGCATGGAGAATCAGCTCGCGTTCCTCCTCCGTCAGGTCCACATCCATAAAGCGCTCCAGCTCCGACTTCGGGTTCCACATCGGATAATCCGAGCCGAACAGCATACGCTCCGCACCGTAGATGCGCATCAGCTCCTGCGAGCGCTTACGGCCGAGGTACATCATCGCACTGCTACAGTCAAAGTAGCAGTTCGTATCCTTCAGATATTCCACCGCCAAGTCGTAAACCGACCAACCACCGAAATGCGCTGCCACGAAGGTCAGCTTCGGAAACTCCTTCAGCACGCGAAGCACGCGCTCCGGATTGTCGTAATCGTATCGATAATCGCCGCAGTGCACAAGCAACGGCAGGCGTCCCTGAATCGCGTCATACACCTCGAACATTCTCGGGTCATCCACGCAGAAGCGCTGCGAATCCGGATGAATCTTTACGCCGCGAAGTCCGATGGACTGCATACGCTCGATTTCCGCGCATTTGTCTTCAAAATCGGCATGCATCGTACCGAAGCCGATGAGCTTGTCGGGATGCTCCTTTACCACCGCCGCGATGAAGTCGTTCACGCTCGTCACCTGCTTAGCACCGGTCGCCACGGAATGCACGACAAAATGTCCGATTCCGGCCTCCTCGCCGATCGTCAGCAAGCGGTCCACCGTTCCCGTCTCATCCATTGCGATATTATAAAAATTGCCCACGCCCTCTACGGCTCTCTGTGCGATCTTCTCCGGATACACGTGTGCATGAAAATCATAAATCTCCATCTTCTCTTCCTTGCCTTTCTTGGGCTCTGCCACCCACCTCGCCTAGTATAAACCCTTGCGGCGGCATTGTAAAGATATATTGTGTCAAGCCTCCTGCGCCGCGGCGCGTTCCATCATTTCTTTTAAGGTCACCGGCTCGTAATCCCAGAACATGCAACCCGCATTGTACGCGTAGAAACGAATGCCTCGTTCCTTGCACAGCTTCGCGTACTCGAGGAACAGCTCTTCGTCCTCGCCCGCGTGCGTGTGTCCGTATATCAGTACATTTCCGTAGCGCTGGCCCTTCCAATGCGCAATCGGGTAGTGGCTCACAACGACCTTGCGTCCCTCGACCTGCAGCTCGGCGTAGTTCTCAACCCAAGTAAAATGCGCATCGAACTCCGGGCCGCCGCAATGATCGTGGTTGCCGCGAATGAAATATTTCTTTCCGTTCAACTGCTCCAGAAGCGTAATCGTATGCTCCGTGGAGTACGCGCTCAGGTCGCCGAGAATGTAAATGCGGTCATTTGCCTTCACCTTCGCGTTCCAGCGACGAACCAGTTCTCTGTCCATCTCCTCCACGCTCGCAAACGGTCGCTTGTCCAGCTCGAGCACGCGCTTATCACCAAAATGCATATCCGCAATAAAATACGTATTTGACATCGACATCTCCCCTTCGCCTTACGGCAGCTTATAGCCCGCCTTTTCCACCGCGCCGCGCACCTTCGGCGCAACGTAGCAAAGCAGCAGAGCTTTCAAAATGTCCCCGGGCAAGAACGGCAAGACGCACGCCAATAGCGCCGCCGACACACCGGTTCCCGTGACATAACAAAACCAAAGCGTTCCGATGAGATAATCCACCGCCATTCCGAGCAGCAGTCCGAGCAGTCGCACGCCCCACCGCGCACGATTTCCACGCACGATGCAACCCGCCAGCAGAACCATCGGCACGTAGCCGAGCAGATAACCGCCCGTCGGTCCGAGCAGCTTTCCGAGACCTGCACCGAAGCCGGCAAATACGGGGACGCCCACTAAGCCAAGCAGCAAATACAGCACCGCACAGACCGTTCCCAATCGCACGCCGAGCAAGCAAACCGCCAGCAACAGCATTAGATTGGCGAGCGACAGCGGCACCTCTCCCGGCAAGGGCACGGAAAATGGTGCAATCACGCACACAAGCGCCGTCATCAGCGCGGTAAAGGTTATGGCTTGCAGCTTTGCAGGCTTCGACACGCGCACCGTCCCGGGCTCCGCCGCAGGCTTCTTCTCATTCCCCATCGCACCTTCTCCTTCCGCATCGTTTCTCATCCATAGCAATATACCACAACCCGCCCGCTCCTTGCAACACGGGGAGGTACATTTTTTCTGCGAAAATGCCCTGGCGGCACCACCAAGCGACTGTACACTTTCCGCAACAATGCTCTGCGGGCGCCTCGAGGCGCAGGTACATTTTTCTTGGAGGAAACGCAAATTCGCTCTTGATTCCGAACAAATGTTCGTGTATAATGTACGTACTATCACAGCTTGAAGGGAGGGAATCTGCGTGGAGCGCCTGATATTTCATATTGATGTGAACAGTGCATTTTTGAGCTGGGAGGCGACGTATCGTCTTCACCACCTCGGCGGGACGCTCGACCTGCGCGAGATTCCATCCGCAATCGGAGGCGACGTAGCTGCCAGACACGGCATTATCTTGGCGAAGTCCATTTCGGCCGGACGCATGGGCATCAAGACCGGTATGCCGGTTGTGCAGGCGAAGCAGATTTGCCCGGAGCTTTATCTGGCGCCACCCAATTACGAGCTGTACAGCCAGTGCTCGGAGGCATTTATCGAGATTCTTCGTCGCTACTGCCCGCAGGTCGAGCAGTATTCGATTGATGAGGCCTTTATGGATATGAGCGAGATGCAGAGGCTCTACCCCGACCCGGTAGCGCTTGCCGAAGAGATTCGCGAATGCGTGCATCGCGAGCTCGGCTTTACGGTCAACGTCGGCGTATCCACGAACAAGCTTCTGGCTAAGATGGCTTCGGATTTCCGAAAGCCCAACCTGGTGCACACCCTATTCCCCTCGGAGATTGAGTCCAAGATGTGGCCGCTTCCCGTGAAGGAGCTGTTCTTTATCGGACGCGCAACGGCGAAGAAACTGAGTGACATGGGTATTCGCACGATCGGCGAGCTGGCGAGAACGTCACCCGCAATTTTGAGAGGTGCTTTGAAGAAGCAGGGCGATACGGTATGGGCATTTGCCAACGGAATCGACCACTCTCCCGTACTGGAGACTCCGCCGCCGAACAAGGGCTACGGCAATTCCACGACCGTCCCGTTCGACATTACCGATGTGGCGACCGCCAAGCTCGTGCTGCTCGGTCTGGCAGAGACCGTCGCCGCCCGTCTGCGCGAGAACCACGTGAAGGCCGGCGTGCTTTCCGTCGGCATCAAGACATTTGACCTACAATATCACAGTCACCAGATGGTATTGGACAATCCGACCAACATCACCTCGGAGCTGCACCGCTACGCCTCGAAGCTGTTCGAGGAATCGTGGGACGGCACTCCGATTCGTCACCTCGGACTGCATAGTAGCCAGGTGTTCGACGAAAGCTGCTCCCGCCAGCTGAGCCTGTTCGAGACCTCCAACCACGACAAGTTGGAGCGCTTCGACCAGACAATCGATGAGATCCGGAGGCGCTACGGCAAAGATTCCGTAAAGCGCGCCTCTTTCTTAGAGTCCCCCATAGACCACCTAAGCGGGGGCATTTCCCGCGAAAAGCGGACGGTTGACTATACGAAACTGGATATTGAATAAGCTTCTTGCAAGAACTCCTTTCAGGCGCTCGCACCGACAGCACAGCGTACTCGTACCACCGAGCACGATCTCGCGCCGGCGCCCATGACATAGGCAGATGTTGCAGGCTTATTTGCATTTGCCTTAGTTCAGAAAGGAGGACCCCACCATGCTGATGGGGATCGGCACGAATACAGCCAAGCCCGATGCCGGCGCACTCGGCGGCACGCAGACTCCCATTGCGTGCGACGCATGGTTCACAAGCACGGGCCGCATCATTCCGCGAAGCTTTCAGCTAAAGGACGAGGACGGCACCCTGCACACGTACCGCGGAATCCAAGTCCTCACCACCGAAGAAACACGTTACTGCGGCATCCCCGCAGTCCACTTTGAATGTCAGATGGAGCATTGCGGCGTAATGCTCCATTTTGGACTCGTGTATTATATGCAGAGGAAGGAATGGAAGCTGTTGGCGGCCGGAGGCCGCAGTGATAGCCGCCA